>DASQDA010001074.1:0-4863 GCA_035634435.1 Polyangiaceae bacterium | reverse complement strand
TTGCCATGGTCCTCGTGGGTTTCCCAATCAGGCTTTGAGGTTTTGGCGCTTTGCTTCGCGCTGGCGCCAGCGGAGCAAGCCGAACAGGCCGAAAAGGAACGGCATGCCGAGCGTGAGCGACCACTGCACCTTCTGCTGAATGACCTTGCGCGAGGAGCGGTACTCCTCGTCCTTGCGCTTGAGCTCCGCCTCGTCGTCCTCGGCCTTGAACTTCGGCTTGCTGACGCTCGCGTAGGTGAGGCTGGGCACACCAATGAGCTTCGCGCTCGCGGCGAGCAGATCGGCGTCTCCCGCCATCCAGTCCAAGGTGTTCTTGAATGACAGAATCGTGCTCGTCAGATGCTTGGTGTAAAACTGGCCGATCTGCTGCAGTTGAGGATCGCCGCCGACCGCGCCGAACATCTGAAACTGTCCGCCGAGCTCGGGCCCATTGCCGGCGTAGGCAAAGGGGTTGGTGAGGAACAAGCTCGAAGAGATCACCAGCACGCGGGAGGCCTGTGCTGCGCGTTCGCCCGCGAGCTTCACTTCTTCGGACGGGCTGCCGGCGAAGGCGCTCTTCAGCTTACCCTCGGCCACGGCGGCGATGACGCGCTGCGACTGAGGCGGTTTGGGACGCCACTCGTCGCGCAGCTTCATGTCGATGCTCTCGCTCTTGTCCACCGAGGTCGCGGGTGTGGTGCGGGCGACCGCGTAAACCTTGACGTCCGCCGGCTGCTTGTTGCTCTGCAGCGTCAAGCTGGACGGGAACGGGAAGATCACCTCTTCCATGCGGAAGAAGGGCGCAAAGCCGGTGTCGAGCGGCTTCTCCTCTTCAGAAAAGCGGGCGTCGTTGGTCACGTGAGCAATGCCCGGATGGCGCACCCAGGTGACCCGACCGGTCTGTGGGCTCATGACGCCGATGCGGAACTGCGCACCGAAATCGAACACGGCGTCCGGGTTCATTTGGATGCCGTAGCCGGTGAGCAGCTTGTCGAGGCCGTGCGTGCTGAGGGACGCGCGCATGCTCGCGTCGTTCGGCTTGAGCGTCACCGCCGAGGCGTAGACGACCAGCGACTTGCCGCCTTGCATCAGGAACTCGTCGATACGCCGCAGCTCCTTCTCAGTGTAGTCCTTCTGCGGCTGCGTGATGATCAAGCCCGCCAGAGCCTTGTCGATGGCGTTTGCCCCATCCTTCAGGTCCACTTCCTCGATCTTGTAGAACGGGAAGGCCTGCTCGATGATGCTTTGCAAGCTCGGTGAGCCGCCGCCGCGGCCTTGCTTGGGCACCAAGTTGGTGTCGCTGAGCTTCAGCTCGTCTTTTCCGGTGACGACGCCGATACGGTGTTTGAGGTTGTCGGCCTTGTCGCGGATTTCGCGGATCTTGTTGGTAATCCAGAACTCGAGGCCGTCGGTTTGGCCGGGCGCAAGCTGCGGGATGACCGCCTTCTCACTGCCGTACTTGAAGACCAGCCCGAGGTAGCCTTGAGCGATGGACGCTTGGTCGTCGCCCGTCGCGCTGACCTCGCCGAACGGCTGTTCCTGCAGACCCGCTTCCTTGGCCTGCTCACGCAGCTCGTCCGTATTCGGCTCGATGACGGTGAACTTGAACTTGCCGCCGCCCGCCCGCTCGTACTCCTTCAGCAGGTCGGTCAGATCGCGCACGAAGGCGTCGAGCTGGGGTAAGCCACGCTTCACGTACGCGTCCACCTGAACCGGGCTTTTGAGCGTCTGGATCAGACGGCCGCTGCCCTGGCTCAGCGTGTAGCGCTCCGCCTTGGTGACGTCCCAAGGCTTCACGTAGACCTTGGACGAGAGCAGATTGACGACCACGACGATGGCCGCGATGACGAACAAGTAGATGCCGGCTTGTGCGGCGACTTTTCGCTTTTGTTCCTGAGTTGCCATGCTCATGCCCACTTGCGGCGCTCGAGCGCCCGGAAGGCGACGAGCAGCGACAGAACCGTTACGGAAACGAAGAAGACCACGTCGCGCAGCTCCACGAGCCCGCGCCAGAACCCGCTGAGGCGCGTCTGAAAGCTCATGTACTGCAGGGCCGCGGCCAACCAGCCGCCGCCGCTACCCGCGGTCAAATACTGCGCCGCGTTGTCGAAGAACCACAAGGCGGCGAGCACGAAGAAGGTGATGAAGAAGGCGACGGCCTGGCTTTCGGCGAACGAGCTGATGAGCAGCCCGAGCGCCACCGCTGCAGCGCTGAACAAGACCAGACCGAGATAGCCGCTCCAGACGGGGCCCATGTCGAGCGGGCCCAGGTTCCAGGGCCAGGTGAACATACCGAAGGGGTAGATCAAGGTGGCCAAAACCAACACCAGCACGAGGCCGAGCGCGCCCAGGTACTTGCCAAGCACGACATCACTATCGCGCACGGGCAGCGTGATGAGCATTTCGAGAGTCCCCGAGCGGCGCTCTTCGGCCAGTAGCCGCATGGTGACCACCGGCACCACCAGGAAGCTCAGCCCCATGGGCGCGTATTCGAACAGACGCTCCACCGAGGAGCGGTCGGCCTGCCAGAAGCCGCCGCCAAGCATGAAAAACATCACGCCGAGAGCCAGGAAGCTCAGGCAGATGACCACGTAGGCGAGCGGCGCGTCGAAGTAGGAGCGAAACTCGCGCTTGGCGATGATCAGCATCGGGGACATGGCTCAGACCTTTCCTTCCCGCTTGTGATCGGCTTCATCCTCGACCTCCTCGTCGTCATCATCGTCCTCGTCGTCATCCTCGTCTTCATCTTCGGCGGCGGGCTCGTCCTCGGCGTCCTCGTCCGCCACGTCGCCGCCGCGCCAATCCGCGCCGCGATCGAGCTTTTCATCACCCCGCGTCAGGTCGCGGAATACGGCGTCCAGGCTCTGCGTGTCGCGGCGCAGCTCGAGCAGCGTCCAGCCTCGCGCCACCACCATGCGGAATATCTCCGCTCGGAGGTCGCTGTTTTGCGGGCCGATCAGCTCGACCTTGTGCGCCTTCTCGTCCGTCGGGAGCTCGCGCACGCTGCGCACCCCGTCGATGCGCTGAAACGCTTGTTCGATGGCGGCTGCGGTTGGCGGCGTGTTGCTCCCCTCCGCGCGCTTCTCGTCCAGCGTCACGACGTAACGGACGCGTCCGGTCTTGCCCCGGATGTCATCGAGCGCGCCATCCGCGACCACGCGTCCCTTGCTGACGATGATGGCTCGGGCGCAGGCCTCCTCCACCTCTGCCAGGTTGTGCGTAGAGAGCAGAATCGTACGATCCTTGCCGATCTCCTTGATGTAGCGGAGAACCTCCGCCTTCTCATTGGGGTCGAGGTCGCTCGTCGGCTCATCGAGGATCAGGATGGGCGGATCGTGGATCAGCGCCGGTCCGAGCCCCACGCGCTGCCGGTAGCCGTGTGAGAGCGTGCCGATGTCCTTGACCAGCGACTGGGCAAGACCACACACCTCCACCACCTTCTTCAGCCGAGTCTTGAAGGTGGAGTCATCCAGGCCGCGCACGCCTGCAACGAACTGCAGGTAGTCGTACACCGTCATATCGGTATACAGAGGTGCGCGCTGGGGCAAATACCCCAGCACCTTGCGGGCATCGAGCGGAGATTCGAACACATCATGACCGCTCACCCGCGCCGACCCATTGGTCGGTGCGATGAAGCAAGTCAGGATTCGCATCGTCGTCGATTTCCCGGCGCCATTTGGGCCCAGAAATCCCACTACTTCGCCTCGGCGTACTTCGAAGCTCACTTTGTCGAGGGCCCGTACCGAACCAAACCGCTTGGTCAGGCCACTCGCTTCGATCATGACGTCGGTTGCCATCCGACCTCCCATCGTAAAGTCGGCCCCAGCGGGGCGCGATAAAACGTTTCTAGTGCCCTGACTCCACCAAACGCCCCAGATGTTCCTGAGGCCCCGACTGGGCGACACCCCAGAAACTTCTGGGGCTTAGGTGAGCTGTAGTCATCAACTTTTCTGTCCCGACATTTGCTGAACCTGAATTCAGCACACTGTGCCCACGCTCGACCCAAGTCTGGGGGGCGTGCGGCCGCGGCATCCTACCGGCGGCTCGATCCCTGTCAACGGGTGCGCTCCAAAGCATGCGTCGGGCAAGCACGCGCTGGAACCGGCGAAATTGCGGGGTATTCCCGTGGGTAGCGATTCTCGCGTAAATCGACCCACCGGCTGGTTTTTCCCCGCCGAGGTAGAACTGCACGCTCTCGACTGCCGGCCATCGCGCCGAGGCGCGCCTCGTTTGCGCCCACCCCGCGCGCTTCAGCGAGCGCCAGCGCCGGGAGAGGCGAACCCAGCGAGCGAACGCCCGCTGCTCGCGGCGCACCGCGCATCCGCCTCCGGCGTGACGGCGCGCTCCCAGGCGACGGCAGCATGCCGCTGCGAGTTCTTGGACTGCTCGTTCGCGCGTGCGCCCACGCGCACTCCGCCCCGCTGTTCAAGGTGCAGGTGATGTGTCCAAATGTCGCTATTCAACAGGGCTGTCACGGTTCCCTTCGCGCATAACGGAGTTTATTGCGTGCCGCCGGCTAGGCATATCGTTTGCAGCTGTGTAGCGCTCAGGGATGCGAAATATTCCGCGTGCAACTTACCGAGTGCAACTCCGTCAGGGGTTGGGGTTCGACGAGCTCATCGAGCAGATGCCGTACCTGGCAGAGCTCGGCATCAGTCACATTTACCTGTCGCCGTGCTTTCGCGCCGCCGAAGGCAGCACGCACGGCTATGACGTGGTGGACCCGAACCGCGTGGACGATGCGATCGGCGGCTAGGCTGGGCGGGAACGCTGCCTCAGCGCGCTGCAAAAGCACGGCTTGGAGCACGTGATCGATGTGGTGCCCAACCACATGTCCGTCACCTCCGCGGAGAACCGCTGGTGGTGGGACGTGCTGGAGAACGG
>DASQDA010001073.1:0-2125 GCA_035634435.1 Polyangiaceae bacterium | reverse complement strand
AGCTCCGGCTCATTCCGAGGCGCTCGTACTGACGCAGCACCTCGAGCCCACGCTTGAGACGCGCGAGCTCACTCTGTCGATCGCGAGCAAGCTCCGTCGGATCCAAGCCGGTGATGACGGGCAGGTCGACCGGATCTTTGGCCGCCAGGGGCTTGAAAGGCTCGCCGCTGGCGCTGACGAGGTAAAGCTTGCCGTTCAAAACCGCGATGGCGCGCGCCTGTCGCTCCGTGACGCTCACCTCCAGGGTGTTCGGCAGCTTGCGCGTCACCTTCACGGAGGAAACCCAGGGGTTGTCGAGCATGCCACGCTCGACTTGCGCAGTATCCAAGGCGAACAGGTTGGCGCCAACGGCCGCGCCCCCTTGCTCCTTCACCTGCTGAGGTCCCACGCGCTCCCCACCTCGCACCTCGATGTTGCGCACGGCGAACCGGGGCGAGGTGAGCGCGTAGCGATGCGCGCTCCAGGCGACGGCCACCGCGACCCCAATCACCATCACGATCCCGAACACGATGCGCAGCGCGGAAATCCACGCGCTCGCGCCGGGCGACGTGTGCTGCCCGCGGCGCGGCATGACGGACGCCGGGGCCGGACTATCGCTTTCGGCATAGGCCTCGAGGGGGGCAGAAACCGAGGCGCCATGCAGCCGCGGAGCAACGCTGCGGTTCATGCGCCACCCCCTGGCTCGGCCGAGCAAGTGGCAAGCGCCTGGGCAATGGGCTCCAAGATCTTGTTGATGTCCCCTGCACCGAGGGCGATCAGCACGTCGCCCGGTCGTGCCACCCGCGCAAGCTCGGCCGCCAACACGTGGCGATCCGCGCTGTAGCGGACGTCGTTGTGGCCGTGAGCGGCGATACCCGCGGCGAGGGTTGCGCCGCTGATCCCCGCGATCGGTGCTTCGCCCGCCGGGTAGATGTCGCTGACGAACAGCACGTCCGCCTCGTTGAACGCGCGCGTGAAGTCATCGAACAGCTGCGCCGTCCGGCTATAGCGGTGCGGCTGAAACGCCACCAGGATGCGCTGCGAAAACGCGTTTCGCGCCGCTTTCAACGTCGCCTCGACTTCCGCGGGGTGATGGCCGTAGTCGTCAACCAGGGTCACACCAGCGACCTCGGCCACAATCGTGAAGCGGCGCGCGACGCCGTGGAAGGTAGCGAGCGCGTCCTTGAGGACGTCGAACGGAACCTCCAGCTCGTCCGCCACGGCGATGGCGGCAAGCGTGTTGAGCACGTTGTGTTGGCCAGGCATGCGAACGGTGAACTCACCGAGCGCTTCTCCGCGGCGAAAGGCAAGAAAGCTGGTGCCCAGACCCTTGAAGGTCACGTTACGGGCCGAATACGTCGCCTGGGGCGACATGCCATAGGTCACATGGCGGCGCAGAACCCGGGGCAACAGATCCTGCACGTGCGGGTGGTCGAGGCACAACACGGACAGGCCGTAAAACGGAACCTTCTCGATGAACTGAACGAAGGCCTCTTTGAGCGCTGCGTGGCTGCCGTAGTAGTCCAGGTGCTCCGGGTCGATGTTCGTCACGACGGCGATGGTCGGGTGCAGGCGCAGAAAAGAGCCGTCGCTCTCATCGGCCTCGGCGACCAGCAGATCGCCGGCACCCAGCCGGGCATTGCTGCCGAGCGCTGCCATGCGGCCCCCCACGACCACTGTGGGATCCAGACCCGCGGCTCTGAGCACGGTGGCGACCAGAGAGGTGGTGGTCGTCTTGCCGTGCGAGCCAGCGATGGCGATCCCGTACTTGACGCGCATCAGCTCGGCTAGCATCTCAGCGCGTCCGATCACGGGGATGCCGAGCGCTCGAGCTTGGAGAATCTCCGGGTTTTCGTGAGAGATGGCACTCGAGTAGACCACCACGTCCGAACCGACCACGTTGCCGCCCACGTGTCCCACATCCACCCGCACGCCGAGCCGTTCCAGACGACGCGTGCTCTCGCCGGCGCGCACGTCCGACCCCGAAACCTCGAACTCGAGCGTCCGCAGAATCTCGGCCAAGCCGCTCATCCCGATGCCGCCCACACCGATGAAATGCACGTGGCGCACGCGACCGCGGAACATCAGAGCGCCTCACCTTGCGAGCTCATCGCGGGCCGCCCACCGCCCTGGCTCGCGTTCGGCA
>DASQDA010001072.1:0-9174 GCA_035634435.1 Polyangiaceae bacterium | reverse complement strand
CAGAAAGAGCGCGACGATATCGAGAAGCAGAAGGACGTGCTCAGCAAGGTTGCGCTCGCCAAGCGACTCGACAAGTGGCAGCGCGAGATGGTGCAGCTGCAGACCGTATTCGTCGAATACAACAAAGAGCTGCAGAAAAAGCAGGGCGAGCTCACGCAGCCCATCTTCCAGAAGGCCATGGGCCTGATTCGTCGACTGGCCACTCAGGACGGCTACGACATGGTGCTCGACAAACAAGCAGCTCCCTACGTGCGCAGCGATCTGGAGGTCACCGATCGGCTCATCACGCTCTACAACCAGGGCGTCGCGCCGGAAGCTGCACCGAAAACGCCTGCTGGAGGTGCCCCGCGCGCGCCGAGCGCCCCGCCCACGCTCAAGGCACCGCAAGCGGTTGCACCGCTCGCCCCGCCTGCGCCCAAGCCCTGAGCGCCTGTTCCGAGGTGTGCTGAATCCTGCATTCAACACACACGAAGAGCCGACCCGGAGCTCGGCTGCGCGTCGCAGCGGTCGCCTTTCGTGCGGGCGACCGCGCCTTACTTGCTCTCGAAGAGATCGTCGAACACCCGCTCGAACTCGTCGTCGTCGTTGACCGCGCGGGTGCCCGAGGGCTCGCGGCTCGGGTTGTTCTGCGGCGGAACGAGGGTGTCGATGCGGTCCCGCACGTCACGGTAGCCTGGATCGCGCCGCGCGATCTTCTGGAAGTGGTAGAGCGCGTCTTTCGGCAGCCCCTTCATCTCGTAGACGTTGCCGAGGTCGTAGTAGAGGTTCATCTCCTGCTCGACGCTCTTTATGGGCGCCGCCAGCGCGCTCACGTACGCTTCTGCTGCCAGATCGAGCTCGCCCTGCTCGAGGTGAATCAGGCCGATCATGGCGAAGCACATGCACTCACGCTGTGGGTCGCGCGCCGCCAGGCTGAGCTCGTGCAGCGCGTCCGAGACCAGGCCCATTTCCTTGTACGCGACGCCCAGATCGTAGTGCGTAGCGCTGTCACCTTCGGACACCTGCGCTCGAATACCGGCTTTGAAGCTGGCTACCGGCTTGTTCACGAGCCCCTCCGGGGCGCCGTGGGCGAGCGCTTCGGCGCGCAGACCTGGGCTCCCCGGCGGCAGCTCCATGGAATCGAGCGCGTCGAGCGAGCCCGAGATATCCATGTTGAAGTCATGCGCGCTGATCTGCGAACGCTCGATGGTCTGACTGGCTCCGCGCGTCAGCAGTTGCTCTTCGACCTCGCGGAGGCGCTCGAGCACCAGGCGATTGCTCGGCATGCGTGCGAGCTGTTCCTGCAGCATCGTGCGCGCGTCTTCCAGTAGTCCGCGCGCCACGAAGAAGTCGGCTTCTTCGAGCACGTCCTCGAGCGAGGGTGCCTCGTGCTGCTCGAGGGCTTCAGCCGAGACCTCCTCGACCTGTGAGATCTCGTCGAGCTCTTCGAAGGAGGGAAGCACCCGCTCGCGGGTCGCTTCGCTGATCGCGGAGGCGAACGGAAAGCTCGGCAACGGCCCCTGCAGCTCGGTGCTGAAGGGCTCGTCCATGCGCTCGCTGGCATATGCCGCCTGCGGCAGCGGCACCCGGGAAGAAGGCTCGTGGCTGAGCGCTTGCTCGGCGGAGACCTCCTCCAGGTCGTAGGAAGGCAGGGGTGCGTTGGGATCGTAGCCGTCGTCGGCCTCGGGTGCAGCCGGCGCCGGCAATGAGCTGCGCACCGCGCCCGAGCTATTGCCCGCGTATGCGGCGTAGCCGGGCGCGATTTGCTCATACAGGGCAATGGCGCCCTCGTTGCGTGGGTCAGCTTCGAGCACCTGCCGGAGCAAAGGCTCCGCGGCAGCGAGGTCGTTCCGGTCGAGGTGCAGCGCGGCAACGTTCACGGCCTCTGCGAGCGCGCCGGCGCGATCTCCGGCTTCGACCAGCAGGTCGCGGAGCTTGCTACGCACCTCGATCGAGCTCGGGTCCAGCTCCAGCGCGATATGCAGTGTCTCGATGGCCTTGTGATAAAGCCGTAGCTTCCGGAAGGACTCAGCGTCCGCGATGGCCTTGCGCAGGTGATTCTGCGCGTCGAACCCGCTCGGACTCCGGATCTCCTCGGCGGGCTCGACACTCGCTTGAGCGACGCCAACGTCTGCCGCGTGCCGCGACGTGGCATCGGTGTGAGCTGGCGCTTCCTCGAGCACGTCGAGGACCTCGAGCTCGCTGTCTTCGAGCGCGATGTCGAGCTCTTGCTCAGGTGGAGCGCTTTCGTACGCGCCCTGGCTGAGCAGTTGCGCCACCTGATCATCGTCGGGAGCGACCGTGCGCAGGTGTTCCAGCAGCCCGTCGTACACGTCAGCGCGGCCCTGCTCGCGAGCAACCCGCGCCATCTCCTTGTAGACCTCGACGGCCTTGTCTTCCTGGCCAATCAAGGTGAAGGCCTGGCCGAGCAAGCCGAGAGTATCCAGATCTTTCGGATCGTTCTGAAAGCAGATCTGCAGCTTGGCGAGTGCCTGCAGGCCGTCCTCGCGTGTGCTGCGGGCCAGGTAGAGCTCGGCGGCCACCCGCGCGTAACGTGCGTCGCTCCGGAAATGCAGAATACGTTCGATGACCTTGAGCGCGTCGTCTTGGCGACCCAAGTTGAGCAATAGATCCGCGGCCAGCCAGAAACAGGCTACGGCGTCGTCGAGCGCCTGCAGCCGGCAGTAAGCCTCGCCAAGCCGCAGGTGCGGCAATGGATTGCCGCGGTCGAGCTCGACCATCTTGCGGAAGACGTCGGCAGCTTCGCGGTCTTTACTCGCGCGTTGCAGGCGGCTGGCGACCTCGTCCCACGCCGCCAGCGCGTCGCTCGTCAACCCCAGCTGGCTGTAGATCTCCGCGAGACGCGGGCCAATGTGCGCGTAGCGGTCCGCCAGGTCCGGCGCGTGCTTCCGGATGATCTCGCGAATTTGCTTGTAGACCGCGACGGCCTTCAGCGAAAAACCTTGCGTCGCGGAGTGCTGCCCGACGCGATCGTAGGTGGCGATGGCCTCCGGATACGCTTGCAGGCGCGCCTGCAGATCTCCGATTTTCAGCAGCGTGCGGGCGTCGTTCGGATCGTCTTGAATGAGCTTCTGGTACTCCGCAATGGCGCCATCGTACCTCTTTTTCTCGACGTACTTCTGGGCAGCTTGGAGGACTTTCTCGCGATCGATCGGCACGGCAAGGTCTGAGAGCAGTGAGTCATCGGCACGGCGCCGAACGACGTGACGCTCCGAGCGAGAAAGTTTACGGGAGCGGTTGCTGCTGGTCAAGTAACGCTCGGTAATGGTTGATCTTTGTGCGCAAGGACGCGCTGTTGCGCAATTTCCGCGCGCTCAGGGCTCCGTTTGCAGGCGCGCAGTCCCGCCGCAGCGGAAGGTTCAGCCGTCGCTATCCGAACGCTGCAGTACTGCTCGCTGCAGCTTCGGCAGAGCGCACGGCAGCATCGATGCCCGAGCCGTGAAAGGCGGAGCCCGCCAAGCTCAGCCCAGTGCCCAACAGCTGAGCCTCGAGGGTGCGAATGCGCTCGAGATGCGGAGCATCGAACAGCGGCAGCGCGTCTTGCCAGCGCGAAACCCACGCGTGCAAGGGTTGGCCGCGAACGCTCAAAGCGCTGTCGAGCGCGGTATGGGCGCGCTGCACCCAGGTTGCGTCGCTCAGCGTCGTTAGCTCGCCGGGCTGGGGTCGGAAGAAGGCGCGTAACAGCACCTGCGAGTCGGGTGCTCGGCCCGCGAACTTCGAGGAGCTGAACGTGCACGCACGAAAGCCATGCTGCTGCTGGTCAACGGCGACGACGAAGCCCGTGGCGTCGAGCGGGTGCTGCACCTGGTCGCGGCCATACGCCAGCGAGACCGTGAGACTCGAGAGCGTGGAGGCCGCGCCGAGCTCACGGGCAGTGGCGCCGAAGGTGTCTCGTAGTAGGGCCGCCGCGGCTGCCGATGAGGTGGCCAGCACCACCGCCTCGAACTCGCGCGCGGCGCTGGCGCGCGGATGAACCCGCCAGCGAGTTCCGGCGGCCTCCAGCCCGCCCACGGCACTGCTCGTATGCACCTCCACGCGCGGCTCCAGCGCGAGAGTCAGCGCCTCGACGATGGCCTCCATTCCCGTGGTGAAGGCGCGAATCCCGCGGCCGAAGTCGTCACGCGCCACCTGAAAGCCCAGAAACTGAGCCGCTTCGCCGGGGCCGAGCAGCCGCAGCCCGCTGCCGTCGAAGCCGTAGGAGCGGGTGGTGGCTTGCTCGATGAGCGCGTCTCCGATGCCCAGGTCGAAGGCCAGTTGGGGCAGCGCCTGGCTACGTGCCGTGAAGCCCTCCGCCCCATGCTCGACTACGAATCCCGCGCTGCGCTGGCTGTGCAGCTGACCGCCCAGGCGCGGGGCGGCCTCGAACAGCACCACTTGGTCGCCCACCGCCTGCCGCCGAAAGGCGACGGTGAGCCCGGCCAAGCCGCCCCCGATGACCGCGACTCTTCGCATGCTCGAAGCCGGGCTAGAACGGCTCCGTCAGCGCCAACCACGCGGCGCCGATGGAGAGCAGACTCAGCGCCAGCGTGAGCTTGGAAGCGCGGGCGGCATTCGGGAGCGTCCCGGCTGCGAGCTTTCGCGCGCGCGCCCCCAGCACGTGGTGCAGCGCAATCACGGCGATCACCAGCAGCAGCTTGGCGTGCATGAAATGCGTGACCACGAAGTAGTACCGCAAGTTCAGCACCAGCAACACCGCGGCAGCGGTGAACGACACGAAGAACCCGGGCGTCGCCAGGCGCTGGTAGATGTGCCGCGCCAGAGCCCCGCGCTCCCGCGCAGAGCCGAGCGGCGCGGTGAGCAGCAACCCGACCGCCACGATTGCGCCGATCCAGAACAGATTGGCCGTAACGTGGACACTTTTCAGCAGCACATCGAGGGAAGGCACGCGATGATACATTCGTCAAAATGGACGAGACGTCAATCATCACGCTGGCGGACGTTCAGGCTGCTGCGGAGCGCATCGGCGACCGCGTCAGGGTCTCGCCCTTCGCCGAAACGGTAGCCTTGTCGGAAATCACCGGAACCCGCCTGTACCTCAAGCTGGAGAATCGTCAGCGTACGGGTTCGTTCAAGGAGCGAGGCGCCTGCAACTACCTCCAGTCTCTTTCAGAGCTCGAGCGAGCGCGCGGTGTAGTGACCGCCAGCGCCGGCAACCACGCTCAAGCGGTCGCTCTTCATGCCTCGCGTCTGGGCATTCGAGCTTACATCGTGATGCCGGAGACCACTCCGCTCGTGAAGATCGAATCGACGCGACGCTTCGGGGCCGAGGTCGAGCTCTTCGGCAAGAACTACGATGAAGCTGCGGAACGCGCCGCGGTGCTGCAGCAGCAGTACAACCTCGAATACGTACATCCATTCGACGACCCGCGGGTCATCGCGGGTCAAGGCACCCTGGGGCTCGAGCTTCTGGCGCAGTGTCCGGAGCTCGAGGCGGTCGTGGTGCCCGTGGGCGGCGGAGGACTGCTGGCTGGCGTCGCCTGCGCGATCAAAGAGACTCGCCCCGACGTGCGCGTTTACGGGGTCGAGTCGCGCGACTTCCCGGGCATGAAGCGTGCGCTCGAGAGCGACACCTTCCCCTCTCTGCCGCCGGGCAAGACCATCGCCGACGGCATCGCGGTCCGGCGAGTGGGTCGGTACACGATTCCGCTGGTCAGAAAGTACGTCGACGACATCGTGTTGGTCGACGAAGAGGAGATTGCCGAGGCAATTTTGCTGTTGCTCGAGAAGGAGAAAACGGTCGCCGAGGGCGCGGGTGCGGTGGGGCTTGCAGCCCTGGTGCATCGTCACCTGAACCTGGAGGGGCAACGCGTTGCGGTGATCCTGAGTGGCGGAAACATCGACGTGAGCTTGATGGCCCGAATCATCGAGCGTGGCCTGGTGAAAACCGGCCGCCGCGTGCGATTGTTCCTCACGGCGCCCGACGTCGCCGGGACGTTGGCTCGGCTAACGAGCGTCGTGGCGAGCTGCGGCGCAAACATCCTCGAGATCAACCATGACCGCGCCTTCTCGGAGGCGGAGCTCGGGCACTCCTCCATCGAGCTCGTGCTCGAGACGCATGGTTTCGAGCACATCGGCTTCGTACAGAGCCGTCTGGCCGAGGCCGGTTATCCAACCCACGCGGCCGCCTTGCCCTCACGTCTCGCCAGCGCCTTGGCGCAAGCGAGCGTCTCGCGCTCGCCCCACTGACTCGCTGAATGTGCGCCGGAGGGGCGGCTGCGGCGCCCTGGCGTGTGGACCCCTCCGGAAGGCGGAGTTGCGGTGGCGCGGCCGGCGCGCCATGACTACCCACATGCCATCGCTGTCTGCCCGTGCTCCTTTCGCTGCGAGCGGTCACCACCCGATCGACGCCGATATCTGTCGCAAGCTCATCAGCATCGCCCTGTCGCGAGGCGGCCAGTACGCAGATCTCTTTTTCGAGTATCGGGTCGCTGGGGGTCTGAGCTTCGAGGAAGGCATCACGCGCAGCGCATCGAAGGGCGTGAGCATGGGGCTGGGCGTGCGCGTCTTGATGGGTGACGCCACCGGCTATGCCTACGTCGAAGATCTCGAGTGGGACGCCATGAAGCGCGCCGCCGAAACGGCCGCGCGTATCGCCAGTGGCGGTCAGAGCGTCGGCCCGGTAGCGGTCGAAAGCATGGTACTGCCCGAGCGGTATTCGCTCGACGTGCCTTCCGTCGATGTCCCGGGGCTGGACAAACGCGCGCTGCTGGAGCGCGCTAGCAGCGCGGCGCTGGCCCTCGACAGCCGCATCATCAAGGCCGAGGCCTCCTTCGCCGAGGAGCTGCGTGAGTTGCTGATTGCGACCAGCGACGGGCGCATGGCGTACGACATTCAGCCGTTGCTGCGCTTTGGCGTGCGCGCAGTCGCCGAGCAGGGCACGAAGCGCGAGTCGGGCCGCAGCGGCGGTGGCGGTCGACTTTCGCTCGGTTACTTCGAGGAAAAGAGTCCTGAGTGGCACGCTGGCGAGGCCGTGCGCCAAGCGCTGGCTTTGCTCGACGCGCGTCCGGCGCCCGCCGGCCAGATGGAAGTCGTGCTGGCTCCCGGCGACAGCGGCATCCTCTTGCACGAAGCCGTGGGCCACGGACTGGAGGCCGACTTCAACCGCAAAGGCACCAGCAACTACAGCGGCCAGGTGGGCGCCAAGGTTGCCAGTGAGCTCTGCACGGTGGTGGACGACCCTACCTTCTTGATGGGTCGCGGAAGCATCAACGTGGACGACGAAGGAAACGAGCCGGGCCGCTCCGTGCTGATCGAGAACGGAAAGCTGCAGGGCTATCTGCAAGATCGCATGTCAGCGCGTCACTTCGGAGTCGCTCCGACCGGCAACGGTCGCCGCGAAAGCTTTGCTTCGGTTCCCATGCCGCGCATGACGAACACTGTCCTGCTGGCCGGTCCGCATGACCCCGAAGAAATCGTACGCAGCGTGCGCCGCGGAATCCTCGCAAAGTCGTTCGGCGGCGGCCAAGTGGATATCTCGAATGGTGACTTCGTATTCTCGCTGACGGAGAGCTATTTGATCGAAGACGGGAAAGTCACTGCGCCGTTGAAAGGCGTCAATCTCATCGGCAACGGTCCGGAAACACTTCGTGAGGTAACACTGCTGGGCAATGACGTTGCCATCTCCGACGGGATCTGGACGTGCGGAAAAGACGGCCAGAGTGTTCCCGTCGGGGTTGGCTGCCCAACCATCAAAATTGCCCGGATAACAGTTGGTGGCACTGAAATCTCCTGACTTTACGTCACGTAAGCCCAAGAGTTTCGTCGGGGTGATCGGGCACGGTCCCATGCTCGATCGCGAAGACGGAGCAGGCGCGACGCTGCGTCAGCTGGGCGCAACGGTTCGTACGCTTGATTTGTGGGATGATCCCGTGAACCTCATCGCAGACGATGACGATGATCTCGGCATCCGGCCCCGCGCGCTCGTGTTCGAAGCGCTCGATCGACCGGATCTCGCGATTGCGGCCCTCCGCGCGGTGAGGAAGGAGCCTTACTTCGACAACGTTGGTGCAATCATTGCCGTCACCGTCGGGCAGATCGCCCGCATCGAGCCGTCGAGTGGCTTCGATGACTTCGTTCTTCACCCCTATGTTCCAGAGGAGCTGTACGGACGCATCCGATCGCTCGAGTGGCGGCGGAGCGAATTCGCTACGGAAGAGCGACACAAGGTCGCAGGTATCGTCGTCGACAAGGCAGGACACGAGGTTTTCGTGGACGGTCGGCCCATTCAGCTGACCGCGAAAGAGTTCGCGCTTCTTGCATATCTATGCGAGAGGCGCGGCAAGGTGCTGTCGCGCGAGCACCTCTTGGCACGCGTGTGGGGCAATCGGTACGAAGGTGGACCACGTACGGTGGATATCCATGTACGCCGATTGCGCGCCAAGCTGGGCGCGGCGCTCCCCCTCGAGACGTTGAGGGGCAGTGGCTACAAGCTGCGCGCCCCCGACGCCGACGAAAAGATCGCCGCGGACACCTCCGACGACGAGTAAGTCGGCCCGGCCGGGTCGCGGCCGCTGATTGGATTCGCTGGTGCTAAACACGGCGTCCAATCAGCGGCTTTATTACTGGCGTTGCTGAGAGGTTGCGTCGAGTTGTCGCGGCTGGCTGCACCTGGCGTGTTCCGCCGAGTGCCGCTGCGCACGCGCGGTGCATCTTTCCGTCAGGGGCCGCTGGCGCTTGCCCAAGCGACTCCGGCGCTACGCAAAGGTTGCATCGTTTGCTGCAGCAAGCGTATGTCCAGTTGTGGCCCACATGAATGAGGGGTTCAGCGAGCTTGCCCCGGCACTGGACCGGCTCCTGAACGCGACGGCGTCCGTGGAGGGCGACCATTTCTTCGAGGCGCTGGTGGTGACGCTCGCGGAGGTGGCGGGGGTGCGTTGCGCGTTTCTCTCGGAAGCCCTGTCACAGGAGAGCGCGCGATTTCTCTGCTTGGCAGAGGGGGGCGCCTTGCGGTCAACCTTCATGTACGCGCTGGCAGGGACTCCCTGTCAGCACGTGCTCCGGAGTGGTCCGCTGGTTCAAGCTTGCGATGCCGGCGCGAGCTTCCCGACCGACGAGCGGCTGCGGCGCTGGGACGTGCAAGCTTACGTCGGTGTGCCCATTCCGGGTCCCAGCGGCGGTGCGTCGGGGCTCTTGGCGGTAATGCACTCGGCGGCCATCGAGCAGCCGTCGATCGTT
>DASQDA010001071.1:0-2734 GCA_035634435.1 Polyangiaceae bacterium | reverse complement strand
GGGGCCACTCCTGGAAACTCCTTGACGCCGCGGAAGTAGGGGCCCGAAGAATACGCGTCGATAGGGGCGCCGCGCGATGCGCCGTGCTTCTTCGCGTTGCCGAGCACATACAACAACGCGTTGCGGACCGCGCGCGGCGAGGTCAGCGCCCGGCCGTGCCAGCGATCAGCCCACAAGCGTCCACCTCGAAACAGCAGCTGATTCACGCGCCGTGCGATGCGGATGGCCAGGCCGCGCATGCCCGAGGAAAGACACGCCTCGTCCGAGGCCTCGACCAGCAGATGTACATGGTTCCCCTGCACCGAAAACTCCGCCACCCGGAACCCAGCGCACGCCCGCGCAGCAGCCGATATGGCGCCGCGCACGGTGGGAAAGACGAACTGAGTGCGGAGTGAGCGCAAGCTCGAACGCAGCGTCACGTGCACCGGGTGCGTTGCGTGATGCTTCGGCCGCGCGCGATGCGGGGTGCCGGCGCGCCGTGCCGCAGGTTTGCGCGCCGCCCCGCGTCGTCGACCGCCCCACGTGTTCGGAACAGGTAAAGCGAGCTGACGCCTTTGAAAGGGCTAATATACTAGAACACAGCACAAGCTCGCAAGCGGCCAGTGCTAGGTGTCCACGGGTGAAGGCGTAGCGGTGGGGGAGGGCGCGGTGAGGGTTTTGGCGGGGAACGCCGCGCGGCGTTCGCACGCGGCGGGCACGACTCAGGCCGTCGGAGATTCGAACCACCGCAGGCGCCTCGCGCCGCCAACCGCTTGGCATGGCGCCCCACGCGCATCGCCGCGCCTCGCGCCGCCCGCACGCCGCCCGCAGCCGAGTGCTCGAGCCGCGCCGAAAGCATCCGTGGATCCGTCCATGCGACGGGCGCGCTGCTCGAGCGTCGGCGTCGCAGGCTCAGCCGTGCTCGGCAAGGGGCAACCCTCCACCGCGCCGGCCATCGCTTTGAAACAGCTCGCGTTCTACCGCCTTGCACCGGTTCCCCTCACGGGCAGCCGCACACCTTTCACGATTGGCGCCCAGCAGCGCCTGCTCCTACAGACGCGCTACTTGGCGGCGGCGCCACCACGGCCGCCCGCAGGCTGCTCGGGAGCGGGCTCTGGTGAGAAGTCGACCGGGTACGTGACCGTCACTACTCCGCCGTTCTTGGGCGGCCTCAAGCGCAAGCTCAAGAGCGACTCTCGCACGCAGAGGTCGAACTCTGGGTCGCCGAGGGTCGTGCCTTCGATCAGCTCCACGGATTCCACGATACCGCCCACGGACGCATCGCGACGATTCGTGAAGGCGAAGACGACCTTGCCGCTCGCAGTGGGGCTGGCTTTCAGCAGACTCCCGTAACACTGCCTGCGAGCGGGAAGAGCTCTTCGCGAACGACACTCTTCCCGTACTCCCGATCCAGGCGCGGCACGTTGTGACCGGCCGCGTCAGCGGGGCGCTCCGGCGCGCTCCTCTGCCGGCCGGACGCGGGTCGTGGCTGATTCAGGGCCGCGTAGATCGAGCGGCGCAGCTCGTCGCGCTGTTCTTCTTGCTCGCGCTGGAGGGGCAGCCGCCGAGGGAGCTTCAGCGAGGGCGAAGCCGCCGGTGCCGGCGCTAGCGTCGTGCTCGCTGCGTCTGTCCGCCCTGCCTGTCGGTTCTCGGTGTGCGGTGCGGCGGGCGCCCTCGGGGCACGTCCCCACCACACGGCGCTTCCCACCACGATCAGCGTGCTGAGCGCTGCGGTGAGCACGTGTTTTTCGCCAAGGCTCATCCCTCCTGTGTTGTAACAGTGTCCGTTCGACCACTAGCATCCAACAGGCTTGGCGTAGAAACCGGCAAACTCGAACGGGTACCTTCACTCGCCGAGAGCATGCGCGACTCGGTGGTCGGGGAGCAGGAACAGGAGTACGCTCCGCGCAGTTCGCCAACGGGGGAGTGGGTGCGACGATGCAAGAAGCTCACGAGCGTTACATGTTTCGCGATCGATCGTGGAATGAGCACGCTCGCTGGGCGCGTCGGCTCGCGGTGCTGCGCTATCTGCGCGGCTCGG
Organism: Polyangiaceae bacterium; assembly: GCA_035634435.1. Classification (GTDB taxonomy): domain Bacteria; phylum Myxococcota_A; class Polyangia; order Polyangiales; family Polyangiaceae; genus PMG-095. Next base: position 714 of record DASQDA010001071.1, on the reverse strand, counting down.
GTGGTCATGACGTCACCCCGGACCACTTCATCGCTGTCGTGAAGCTTCCACCAGGAGGTCTTCCCGATGTGCTGAGAGCGCTCGACGCTACGCAGGCCGAGGAGGTTTCCCGAGGCACGCTGTATGCCAACGTAGCTGGGGTTGCCACGCAACTGCATCCGCACACGGCCGGGGTGGCGCTCGCCGTCTGGGCCCAAGCCGAGGACGTCTACACCGTCACGGAAGCAGACTTCGAGGCGGCGCTCGCTGTAGACCGGCGCCTGAGCGCCAGCGGACTGGAAGCCATCGACCCGCCTCACGATTCCGAATATTGCATCTGCCCGAAGTACTACCCCGCCATGTGGGCCTCGGCCTGAGGCTGCGTCCAAGAACAACTGAGTCTCGAGCGGGATCAACTGCCGAGGGGCCGCCACCCGCGCCGCGCCAGGTTCACCCAGCCGCAGACAGATGTTCGCCGAAGCCCACCGCTTTTTTCGCCTCGCTCGCCTGCTCGTGACCACTTGCGGCAAGAACGCGCTGAAAGGTAGCCTGCCGCTGTATCTCACGCTGGCAATCACCGTGTTCGTGCTCTTCGCAGGCAACGGCCTCGACGCCCGGACTATCACGAGCTTGGGTGTTGAGCGGCCTGTCGTCCGCTGGTGCCTTGGACTCGCGTGGGTTCTCGCGAGCTTGCCGGCTGCTCGAGCGCTGCTCTCGAGCAGCGAGACCTTTTTC
>DASQDA010001070.1:0-4268 GCA_035634435.1 Polyangiaceae bacterium | reverse complement strand
GCCATCCTCTACGCGCCCGCAGGCAGCCTCGTCCCGCGGGCACTGCGAGCGGTGCGGCGGGGCGGCAACGTCGTCTGTGCTGGCATCCACATGAGCGAGATCCCGGCGTTCCCGTACGAGCTCTTGTGGGGCGAGCGCACGCTGCGCTCCGTCGCAAACCTCACGCGCAAGGACGGCGTGGAGTTTCTCGAGCTCGCGCCGCGCGTCCCCATCCAGACGGAGGCGCGCCCCTATGCCCTGGAAGACGCCAACCTTGCCCTGTGGGATCTGCGCGAGGGCCGCGTCAGTGGCTCGGCGGTGCTCACCGTGACGTGACCAGCGCCTCTTCTTCAATGGGTTCGCTGGCAATGGTGGCAGGCTCTTGTTGAGCTCCGACACTGACGGCTCGACCCAGGGCGTGTGACAGCGGCTCGAGCTCCTGGCGCGCCGACCACAGCTCCAGCTCCAGGTCGCCGCTGCCCTGCACGTCGATGCGCACCAGCTGCGGAGTGAGCTCGGCCCGGACGTGGCGCACCAGCTGGCAGTGTCCGCGGTCCAGCGCTACCGCCAGGCGCAGCAAAGCGGACAGCACGTTGAGGCTGCGAAACTCGATCTCGCTCAGCTCCTTGAGCCGCGACTGCTTGCTCTTGGGGCGCTTGCGTCGGTGATAAAACACGATCAAGGCCAAGAGCTCGACCTCCGCGTCCGTGAAGCCGCGGAGGGCCGAGTTGCGGATGATGTAGCGGGCGTGCCGGTGACGATCGTGAAAGTTGATGTGGCGCCCGATGCCATGCAGCAAGGCCGCGTACTCGAGCAGCTGTCGGTCCACGGCCTTGAGCCCGTGCACGCTTGCCGTCTGATCGAACAGCTCGAGCGCGAGCTTTGCGATGTGCTGCTCGCGCGGATCATCGCGCTCGTACTTGCGTGCCAGCTCCACCACGCTGCGGCGTCGCGGGTCCGCTATCGGGCGGTGCGCGAGGCTCGAGCCATGCTTCTCGAGGTAATCGAGAATGACGCCCTCGCGGAGGGACGCATCGGTGAGCGTGACCTCCTCGACGGCAGCCATTTCCAGCAGTCGCACCAGCAGGGCACCGCCCAGATGAATGGTGTCCGCTCGCGCGTCACCGATGCCCCCAATCCGGGCGCGACGTTGCTCGTCGAGCTCACAGAGCTTGCGAGTGAGCTCGCGCAGATCTTTGCGTCGCGCGACCTGCGCGTTGACCGAGCGCCAGGGCGCCCCGCCGGCGAGCGAATTGGCGGCCTCACCGAGCGCTCGGATGGTGCCGGATGAGCCAACCACCTTGCGGTAGCCGAAGCGTCGCGCCTCATTGAAGACATCCGTCGCGGCGCCTTCGACGTAAGCGCCAAGCTCGTGCAACTGGCGCATTCCGAGCGGCTCGGCGCTCCCCTGACGTGCCAGCAGGCGCTGAACCCCCAGGCGCAAGCTCTGGCAGAGCTGAACCTCCTGGGCGTCACCCACGGCGATCTCGACACTGCCGCCACCGATGTCGATGACCATCGTGCGCTCGAGGCCGAAATCGAGAGCCTGGCGAGCAGCCAGGAAGATCAAGCGAGCCTCCTCGGTACCCGAGATCACTCGCGGCACCAGCCCTGTTTCGCGAAACACCATGTCCAGGAACTCGCTTGCATTGTCGGCTTCGCGCGCAGCGCTGGTGGCCACCGCCAGGATCTCCTCCACGCCGCGGCTCTCAGCCAGCTTGCAGTAGCGGCGAAGCACGTCCAGCCCCGCGTTCATAGCGCGCTCGGTCAGATGCATGGGCCCGAACAGCCCTGCACCGAGCTTGACCATGGTCTTTTCCCGATCGATGACCTCGAAGCCGCGGCGGCCCTGCGTCTCGACCACGACCATGTGGATCGAGTTGGTGCCGATATCGATCGCAGCCAGCTTCACGGCGCGCCTCCAGTTAGCGCGGCTATGAAACGGCCCAGCTCAGCCAGCACGGGCGCCGGAATGCCGTGACCGCCAGCAAATGGCATCCACTTCACGGGTAAGCCCGCTTCGGTCAGCCGCTGCTGCAGGGTCTCGGCCGCGGCGAAGGGTAAAATCGGGTCACTCGCGCCATGGCTCTGCAGCACGGGCAGCCCGCGGCGAAGCGGCACCCGCACATTCCAGACGGGCTCGGCCATCAGCGTGCCGCTGAGAATCACCAGCCCGGCTAGCCGCCTATCGCTGCGCAGAGCCACGTCCGTGGCCAGCATGGCGCCTTGAGAGAAACCTCCCAGCACGATCTGCTCCGGTGCGACCCGCAGCTCGTTTTCGAGCGCCTCCAGCAGAGCAAGCACCTGCTCCCGCGCTTCGGTCAAACCAGCAGGGTCCTGTTGTGCGATGGCGCGGTGTTGACCGCTGGCAATCGCAACCTGCAGCGCGAGCATGTCGATGGGCCACCACGCGCGAGCGGCAAACTCATCCGGTATGCCGGGCGCCAGCACGATCGGCGCCATGGGAAACACGAAGCGAACGCTGCTCGGCACCCGAATTGCGTCGGCAAGCGGGACGAGATCCGTGCCCGGCGCCCCGTAACCATGCAGCAACACCACGACCGGACCGTCGCCGCGCCCCTTTCCGTCAGTGCCGCCGCCCACGAACGCTTCCAGACCACCGAGCACGACTTTTCGCATTGTTCGAAACCCGCTCGCGAGGGTAGCGGCTTGTGCCGGCGCGGCAAACCACAGAACACCGAGCGAGCAGAGACCCGCCCTTGCGCACATCAGGGCTTCGTGGTTGCCTCCTGCGCCATGGATCTGAAAGAGCTCGTCACCGAGCTACTGTCGGAGCTCGGTAAGATCTCGCGCACCGACGCCGTGGTCGGCACCGTGCGTGACGCTGGCAAAGCCAAAATTCTGCCGCTGAGTCGCGTCAGCATCGGTTTTGGTACCGCCATGGGCGAGGTGGGCGGCAAGTCTCAACGTGCCGGGCGGCAGGGGGACGCGGGCGCCTCGGGTGGCGGGGCCGGCGGCGCCGTGGTGGTTGAGCCGCGGGCTTTCGTGGTGGTCGGCGAAGATGGCGTGCCGCACCTGCTAGCGCTCGAGCGCGGTAAGCCTGCGGTGCTACGACGGGGCGTCGAGATCTTGCCGCGAGAGGTTGCCCCGCGGCTAACTCAGGAAGCGGTTCGCTCGCCAAGCCTCCTTGCCTCCGAGGACGAGGGCTGACGGCCCGCTGAGGTCGCTTGCAGCTCTGGCTCGTGCTGCTTGGCAGCGCCCTGACGCTTTTTTTGGTGCTCGTAGTGGCGCGCGTTCAGCTCGACCTCGATGTTCGAGCCATCGGCCAGCCTGACGGCGTCCTGCGAGCGGCAGGCGGAGCCGCTTGCGGGCCCCTGGCGCTCACGGCTGTTCACGCGAGCCACACGCCCACCGTCGTGGAGCTGCACGCGTTCGGCCGGCGCTTCGATGCCAGGCGCCCACGGCAGGCGACCCGCCCCGACGCGCCGCCTTCCCGCGGGAGCGCGGCGCACGCCTTGCTCGGGCGCGATCCGCTCGAGCTACTCGATGTGGTTCTCGAGCTCCGTCACGCCGCCGCCGTCGACGTTCTCGATGTGGACCTGAATTATGGTTTTCGCGACGTGGCTCTCACCGGCAAGCTACTCGGGGCGATTTATGCGCTGAGCGCGCTGTTGCCGCGCGGTGTCCGCGTGACCCAGAATGCGCGCTGGGACGGCGAAGAAGCCTGGGACCTGGCGGTTCGCGGTCGCATCGCGCTGTGGCCCGGGCGCGTGCTCGTGCGCCTTCTCTGGTACATGCTTCGTCGACGCGCGCGCGGCCCGCGCCGGATTCAGCAACAATCCCCCATGTCCGTGCGAGGTTCCGGATGAGCAAGACCCCCATCTCCGAGCTCGTGAGCAGTCTGCTCTCGGGCGTGCACGGCATCTCGCGGAGCGAAACCATCATCGGCGCGCCGCAACAAGCGGGCGACGCCACCGTGATACCAGTGCATCGACTCAAGATCGCCTTCGGCGCTGCAACCGCCAGCGCGGGAGCACACGGAGACACGCTGGGGGGCGAGTCCGATGGGCAGGGGGCCGGCGGCGCTGTCGAGCTCGAGCCCGTCGCTGCCATCGCCGTTGGCAAAGACGGACACGCGCACCTGCTCACCGTCGAGGGGACCGATTCACAAGGTGCCTGGTCCGCGTTGCTGCAAGAGGTTCCCGAGCTGCTCACCCGCCTGGCGGGGTCCCTCGGCGACCGCCTCCGCGGCGAGTTGTCACCGCACGTTGCGAGCGCGGTGGCGAGTACTGATTCGCCGAGAGAGCTAACGCCGTCCGAGAAGTAGG
>DASQDA010001069.1:0-9276 GCA_035634435.1 Polyangiaceae bacterium | reverse complement strand
GCTGACACGGCAGGTCACTGCAATCAGTGGCTTCGCGCTCGCATCGGGCGCCGGCGTAGCCCTCGGCACACTCGCAGGTGTGGCTTGCGACGCCGTCGATACAGACGCCGCCGTTGAGGCAAAGCCCGGCGCTGCAGTCGTCTTCGTTCTCGTCGCAGCTCGGGCCCGTCCATCCCGCGTCGCAGCTGCAACTATAGCCGCTCGCTGTGTCTTCACAGACGCCATGCGCGCAAGGCTCGGCCGCGCAGTCGTCAGCCTTGTCCTCGCAGCGCGCGCCTTCGAACCCAGCTCGGCACGCGCATTGATAGGCATCGCCGTCCGCCTGGCATTCACCCTCGTTGAGACAGGGATTGGGGCTGCAAGCGTCCATCGGGTCGGGTGAGGAGCCGCCGCCGCTCCCCGCGTCGACCATGCCGTGGTCACCGGCGGCCCCAGGAGCACCCGCGCTCGCGTTTGGGGGGGCGCCGCCGCCGCCGGCGCCGGCACCGAGGCCAGCGTCACCGCCGCGGCCAGCGTCACCGCCGCGACCAGCGTCACCGCCGCTGTAACTGTAACCCGCCTCGTCCACCGAGCAGGCAACCGCCGACAGAACCCCCAGGCTCAGGCTGGGCACCACAAGGATGAGGTTCGTGCGCATCCGCAGCTGCTTCATGATCAATCGCTCCACCGCGGGGCTATCACACACCGCGCCCTGATGGTGGTCGGCACCTTGCCAAAAAGCAAGCTGCCGGCGCGCGGCTAGCAGGGCGGGCTTGCGCGTTTCCAAGCGCGGCGGAACCAGCGCGACCGCTACCGGGCTTCTGGGAGCGGTTCCAGGTGCCAGCCGCCGCGTGCAGGCGTACGGACGTCCGCACATCCGCACCACCCACGAACGCGGATCTGCACGTCGGCATCCAATCTTCCGCTCGTGGCGGCATCTCGACAGCTGCTCAAGGGTTCGCCTGGCGGTGGTGAGTCAAGAAACCGGGAAACTCCCGGTCGTGAGTGAACCGTTAGATGGTCGGCGCACTCAGGCCCACTCACGGCCGAGCAGACTCGCAGGCGCAAGCATCGCTCCGGTGTTGCTCGGAGCGAAACTGGATCGATACGGCTACCGAGGGTGCTCGGCGCGGATCACTCGTCGGTCAGTCGTGGCACGCGGCAACTAGGGCTCGACGTCTGCTGCTCTGTGAGTTTCATTTGGAGACTTTCCGGTTGATCTGTGAAGCGCACACATATAGCCTGCTGCGCATGGGGAAGGTCCTTTGGTGCGCTCTATGGGGAATTATTATGGCGGGGTGCGGAAGCGCCGGAGAGGAAGCGGTGGAGTCACAGCAAGATGAAGTGACCGGCTGTGATACGACGCCCACTACACACTACGGTAGTGGCGGTGTTGAAGATGTCACTCTTAGGTCGACGAGTACTCACTTTTGCTGGCTGACGCTATCGGGGGGAAACTATGATGGCGTCAATGATTACTCGGCGGGGGCCTATGTGCAGCCTCAGGGCGACGGCAACTGGCATCTAGTAACAGAGGAACCAAGCTCGTATGGTGAGGCGCGGTGCACCCCACTCGCTTGTTTCAGCGGCGACGGGGTTGACGACGGAGTCTGGGTGTCGAGCCAGTTCGGCGCGCTCGCGAGCTCTACCGGCTCTTGCGATAAGTGGAGCACGAACGCGTGGAGAGGAGACGCTGCCACTATTTTGCAGTCGCACCCGGGCGCGGGGCGCACGGCCGGCGGCGGAGAATATAGCGCCGTGGCTCTGTCCTATAGCGCAACCACTTCCTCCAAGGTAGTGGCTCAAGACTGTCAGGTTGACCGGAAGGTGATCCAAGCCACAGGCAACTCGTTGTTTGTAGGCACTCCCGGTGGGAGCCGTGCAGCGCACTACACGGGAGTTCCCTTTGGAGTGGGCGGCAACAGCACTCTCGATCTCGGCGTTTATACCGACGAGGCGATCTGCTTCTTCACCAAGATATCGGGCAAGTTCAGGGGTAGCGGCGAGAGTGTAAGGCTCTACACCGAAAGCACTCCAAGCGGGTGGGTTTGGCATGCGCGCTCGAGGCAGGGAAGTGGCGGGAGCAGCGTCCGAGCAGAGGGGCGATGCTTCTATTACAACCAATGGGATCTATAGGGTTGCGGAGGAAGCCATGTGTAATAGACGTCGCTCGTTCGGTCTTGTGATTTTGATGTGTGCCATCTTCGGCGTGGCAGCGGCATCGCGACAGGATGCAAAAGCTTCGCCTGGTGGGGGTGGTGAATTCAGCCGACTGGGAAGCTCCCCGGCTGTTACTGCTGCGAACCCCAAACTTAAAAGAGTACGCGGGATCCCTATTCAGGATCCTCCGCGAGCCGAGAAGCCTACGTTCGTAGAGGACGGTTTCACGAGCGGCGCGACCAGCGGTCGATGACGGCTGCGTCCGGCCAGCGTCTGTAGACCGATCGGGGCAGTAATCCGCGATCCAGAAGGACTCACTCACGACCTCCTTCTATGCAGATCGACCCGCATCATCGCAGACGGCTTCTGGTTCGAAGTAGACGCCCCGGGCACCGTGGGTGCTCGGGGCATCAGCGCTGGCTCTGATGTGCCGGTCGTCGGCCAACGCCCGACGTGAGGAGCGTTGACGGGCAGCTTCGACGCGGAGCCCCCAGCGCTGGCAAGAGGTAGCACAGTCACTAGCGGCTCGGCGCACTCACCGCCAGCCAGCAGCGCTCGAGGGCGCGACCGGAGGCCGGCCGCGACGCACCGGAGCTTCGCGTCAACGAGCCAATCACGTGCCGTATTGGCGCCCACGCCGAGGACGCTTCCGCGATTCCCCGCGCCCAGCGCTCGGACACGCCAACCCATACTTGGCTCTCACCTTCGCTCCAGCTCCGGCAACTCGGAGTTTCGGTGCGGGTAAAGCTTCGTTGGCCACGGGCACGACGCAACCGCATCATCGCTCCAGTCTAATCGACGGAGCGAAACTGAATGCAACGGGGCACCTCGTCGCGTCGTCCCGCCTGCCCAAGCGGAGCTCGGCCCGCACCAAGGCGTGCTCGCGGCGATGTCGCCACCGCTTCGAGGGACGACACCGCCGACGTTATGCGTCCCGAGTGCGAGCTAATCGCAAGCGACCACCGCACCACCTCCGTATAGGTTCGCGCAGCGGCCTGGGGCACACCCCATAGCCGCACACGCCTCCTCCTTGGTGTCGAAACAGAGCTTCGTTGTAAACGCTTGCACCGGACACGGCGGCCCGGCGTAACCGCGCGCCGGCGGCTCCCGCGAGCTTTCGCTCCCTACGGCTGGCTGCGCGCGTTGGGGCGCGTCGGCCGAATGCTTGGTGGATGTGCCGCCGCAAGCAGCGGCGGCAGCCATCAACACCAGCGCGCCTCGTCCGGCGCGGTCAGAGATCGTCAGAAGCACTGCATGTGTGCGTCGCTGCCAAACCCGATTCGACTGCACGAGTACGTCGAGCCGTAGGCGAGCCGAATGATGCTTTCGATCCATGCGATCTTGTCACTGGTATCTGAATAGAGCAATTGCTCGCCCGGCGACGCGCATCGCACGTTCTCCAAGTTACCACGGAAGGTGCCTGTTGCCACGTAGTAGCGCTGCGCGCTCAAGTAGCGGGTCGATGGAGCGCCCGAGTCGCCGATGCAGGGCAATCTATTACCCTGACTAGTTGCCGTTACCCGTCCCGCCGAGACGCTGGTCACGTACACGTTGTCGCCGAACAGCAAGTCATTCGGCCGCGCAGGGCCCGAAGCCGTCGTCGCGTACGCGCCCCAGCCCCACGTGTTATGATACTGATTTATCAAAGGGGCAGCGGTCGAAACTCGCAGCAGCTGCGAGTTTGGCGGAACATTCTGGACCGTTGCCGGCAGGGTGAGAATAGCCGTGTCCACGCCCGTCTGGGGGTTACTTGGATTCCAGCCAGGGAATTTGTCCTGCCGCATGGAAATCCAAGTGTCCGTTCGTGTGGTGTCCTTCAAATAGGTGAACGTATTATAGCCAGTCTTTACTCTGATGTAATACCACTGCTGTGCATAGTTGTCCGTGCAGTGTGCAGACGTGACGATATGCCGTCGTGAGATGAAGTAGCCCGTGCATGGCTTAGTCGTGTTGTTGTTGCGATAGATCTCAACAATCCCGAAATTGACGCCAGACGAAGTGCCGTAGTAAATGGCCTCTTCCTTGGCATCAACAGCCTCTTCTCCGGGGCCCGAATCGGAACCGGAGCACCCCATCAGACCGACCACTGCCATCACGAGAGCTCCACCACTGCGAAGCCCGCCCCTTAAAAACCTAAACATGATTATTCCTCCCTAATCCCAGCCAGACCGACGCACGAGTATCACGAACGGGCGCGCCGATGCAATCGCAAATTTGATGACACATAGACGTCATTGTCTCTGAGCCGCATCGTACTGGGCGTGATCGCGGCACCTTGGTGTGAGCACCAGAGTTCGAGCGGCACTGGCGCAAATTCACTCATCCGCCGTCCCCGGCTTCCCGGTGAAGGCGCGGCCACGCCATGGCAACACGATTGCTCGCTTCACACTGGCAAGACTGCTCTTGGCCGCGTCCAGCTTTCAATTGGCACCGTTGTCCCCGCCCGACCTCGCAAAGACGGACCTCGCCTATGCGTCACTCAGGGTATCCGAAGTGGCCAAACCTTGGCTACGCCATCGCCGAGTACGTAGAGTCGGGCCGGCGACACCTGCCTTCCTCGTCGACGGCGCAGATCGTGCACGTGGACAGCTTCGTGGATTGACTATACGCATCCGCTCACAATCCGCCTGCTGCGCCGCGACCCACGCCTCGTGTGGAGATTGCCGTGTCGACTGGAAGGCTGTTCGTCGCCCGTAGTATGTCGACTATGTCATCGCTGGGATGCACGTTGGACGCTGCATCGGGTCGCGAGACTTCGGTGACGCGTCGGGTGCCGGTGGCGCCCTCACGCCTGGGTGGCCGCGAGCGAAAAGGTATAGTGTTGCGCCGGGCTCGGCGAGCGCGGCGTCGATCAGACTGCAACGCACGTCCGAGACGGTTTACGAGCAGTCTACCAGTCCCTTCGATCACACGATCGAACACCTGACGTCCGACGAGCTGGCGGTGGTGCTTGGCCCCGTAACCCTGCAGCGCTGCGGAGTAATTGCAGCGGAGCCTGCGCGCTTACTCACCGACGGGGTTCTTCAACGCCTCGAGCTCGCCCGGCTTGAACGTGAAGCGCTCCGTCGGCCCATCGGCAGCGGCTTCGCTGGTTTGCGCTAGCAGCTGAGCGGCAACGGAATCTGCGTTCTCGCGAGCCTTCTGCAAGTAGCCGACGGCGGTACCGAAAGCGACGATGGCGTGCCGGTCATTGCGAACGCGCAACGCGTGTGCGGCGTGCTCCAGGAGTCGAGCCACTTCGTTCCGCCAGTCGGGCCGCTGCATGTCTCTAGAGTACGCTGGGCGTGCTCCGCGTGCGAGGCCTTAGCGCCACTGCGCGAGATGCCAGCGCGGGTCGTCCCGCAGGAGCTCGCTGAACGTCTTGCGCAGCGCTGCTTGCATCGGCTCGTTCAGGTTGTGGCCCGCAGTCGCGTCCCCACCGACCGCTACCCGCAGGCCTGCGCGTTCTAGCACGGGACGGGCGTGACTGGCCCGCGAGAAGCAAGCAGCCGTGCCACAGGCGATCAGCAGGTTGCGACCGCCGTTCCGGTAGTAGTTGCGGGCAAAAGCGGCGTTCTCCAGGCTCGCATAGCCGCCTTCCGCGAACACCGCCGTGGCGAACTGGGTGCCACTTTCGAGCAGAAGCGGCGGGGCGAGAATCGCTCCTTGTGAGAAGCCGGCGTAAACGGGCGTTCCCTCGGCTACATGGGCGCCGAACCTGCGCTGGAGTGCGACCAGCGCCCGCTCGACCGCCGCCTTGAGCGCAGCCGCAGAAGCCCAACCATAGAGGTTGCCGGAAACCGGGCTGCCCTGTGGACACAGCACGAATGCATGCGCACGCACGGCCAAGCGCCAGCCACCGCACGCCCACTCCGCGCGATCGCGCGAGCCATGCGTGGCGACGAGCACCGGGCGCGGCTCGCGCGCGCCGAGCGGCAGCGCCACGAAGGCGACGCTGCCTGCATCGGCCTCGAGCCGCTCGAGCCAGTTGCCCTGCAGCGCAGGGAGCGGCTCGGGCCTGGACGCCACACTGGAGGCGAGCATCGCACTGGCAGCCGGCGCTGCGGCGCTCGACGGCGGCCGCGAGCGTGCACGCTCGTGCTGAGCGTTGAGTGACGGGTCCGTGCGACTACACGCGCTAACGGCGATACAGAGCGCGACGAGGTTGCAGCGCAACGCCGAGGGTCGCTGCCTCGACAGGCTGCGGATCGACGCGCTCAAAACATGTGCCCGCTCGCCAGGTACGCACCGACGGGGTTGGCGTCCGGAGACGCCGCCACGTCGAGGCGCAGCACGAACGACTCGCCCGCCGAGATGCGCAGGCCACCACCCGCGCCGTATTTGAGGCCAATGCCCTCACCGTCGAGCGAGCTGTCCTTGCGGTAATCAGCCCACAGCCGCCCTGCGTCGAAGAAGCCGGTGACGCCGAAGCTGTGTCGCTTGCCCATGATGCTCACGTCGAAGAGCTCGGTGCGCAGCTCGACATTGCCGAACACTTTGATTTTGCCGTAGTAACGTTGCGCGGGAACCCCGCGCACGCCTTTGACGCCGCCAATGGCTGAGGTGTCGTCGTAGCGAGGCAGCTCATACAGCGGCGGACGTCCCAGCAGGAAGTCCGTCACCACGCGGGCAGCGAGAGTGAGGCGGCGCGGCACCAGCGGAACGTACCAACGCGTGGCGGCATTCAAACGCGCCCAGCGATACGGTAACTCGCTGACCCCGCCCGGCGCCGCGTCGGCGCGTATCGTGTAATAGTGGCCCGAATGGGTGTTCACCTCGTTGTCGCGCGTATCCAGACCGACCCCCAGCGAGTACTCGAGGACGCCGTGCTCCGTGTCCGTACCGAGCAGGCGCCGTTCACGTTCAGTGCCGCTCAGCATGTCCTCCGCCAGCCTGGTTCCAGGCGGGACCTCCAGCCAGTTGTGCGTGTAAGCGATCCCCCAGGTGAGCAGTAGTGCGGGCGCCAGCCGAGACTCGGCGCGCACCCTGAGCGTCGGGTGCACTCGCAGGTGCTCGAAATAGTCATCCTGCGGCTCGCGATCGGGCGGAATGCGCGAGGCGTTTCCCAGGCCGTAGTACTTCAGCGTTGCCTCCCGCGTGTACGACAGCCGGAAGGAGACGCGGAGACGATTCTTGATTACGTGCGGCAGGACGAGCAGCAAGTAGCTATCCGTGAAGGGTAGCTGCAGTGAGTCGTCTTCGCGCTTGAACGTGATCGTGGTGGCAGACTCGAGCCGCCAGCGGAAGGGCGAGTAGCCGGGCCCCACCTCGGCAAGCGAAGCGATGTAGCCGCCCCCCAGCCCGACGTCGCTATCGCCGCCGACGAAAGGAACGAGCGTGAGCTCGGTTTCCCTTCGCTCTTCGCGTTGCCCCGGCACCTCGGCGCCGTCCGGCATCAGGGAAGGATCGAACTCTGTGGCGGCCGCGGGCAACGAGCACAACAAGGCAGCAGCGCATGAGCAAAGCGTGGCAGCCCGCAAAGGACGACGCGGGCTTGCAGGCAGTCTCGAGAGGCCTTCAGAAAGATGAATCAGAGTGCCGCAGAGTACCCCAATGCCTGGAGTCGTCGAGCCGCGTCGCCGTCGCGAGGCCGCTCGACTCCGCGCTTACGCAATTCTGCCACAACCCGATGCAGGTCCCCGAGAGAAGATAATGCGCGGCTCGCGCGACGTGTTCAGAAGCAATCCACTTTGTTGCGGGCATTCGGAAGAAGGTATTCAAAGCCGCTACTGCAGGTGGTGTGCTTCTTGTTGCGCGGACACGCGCAAGCGCACGCTGCGAGCTTGGTCTCGTAACATGCCCCGTCCGCGACGTAGGCACAGTCGCGCTCAGGGTGCAGCTGTTCATCGAACCCCGGTTTGCACGGCCCCAACGGTGTGGTGGCGCTCCACGGCAGCGTACCCTCGGGATCGTCCGGCGAAGGCTCGGCGTTGCTCGTGCCGTCGTCCGGTTCCGCGGTTGAGCCGTCTTCGGGCGTGCCGCCCTCGGCTCTTCCGCCACAGCTTGCCAGCACCAGCAGGGCCCACCCCGCGACGCGGACTAGGGCTCGATCGTACTGTTTTGTCGGACACTTTGTCATCGCGGTACCTCTGGCCGGTTGCTGACCTGCTCGAGAGTGCTCAAGCAAAGAGTGAGCCGGTGCAGATTGTCGCTCCGCTTGCTGCGCAGGAGCCACCCAAGTTGGCGCCCCCGCAGCTCCGGGCCAACCACGATGGCGGCTCATGGTATGGCTCAGCCCGCTGTCTCGAGCACACCGATGTACGGCAAATTGCGGTAGCGCTCGCCGTGGTCCAATCCGTAGCCCACGACGAAGACGTCGTCGATCGTGAAACCCAGGTAGTCGATCGTCACCGGCCGCTGCATCCGTGACGGCTTGTTCAGGAGCGCGCAGACGCGCACGCTCTTCGGGCCACGCGAGCGCAGCTGTTCACTCATGTACGACAGCGTGAGTCCCGTATCCACGATGTCCTCGACGATCAGCACGTCGACATCCACGATTGGGCGCCCCAGGTCGAGTGTGATCTTCACCACGCCGCTCGACATGGTCTGATCGCCGTAGCTCTGAACACCGAAAAATTCGACGCGCAGCGGCAGATCCACCGCGCGCGCAAGGTCAGCCGCAAAAATAAAGCTGCCTTTGAGCACGCAAATCAACACCAGCTCGCGCCCCTCATAGTCACGAGTGATGGCTTCTCCGAGCTCCTTCACGCGCCGTGCAATGACAGCAGGGCCGAACAACTGGGTCACGCCGCGCGCGAGCTCGCTCATGGCACTCGGCCTAAGAGAGCGCGCCACGGGGCGGACGTCAACGTTTGCCGCTCGGCGGCGTGCTTGTCGCCCGACGAGCGGCTCGCCGTGGGCCGAGCGGTGCTGACGCGCACGCTGGACCCATCGGTGCCGATCGTGATGCTGCCGGACACATCGGTGCGCCATGCGACAACCCCAGCGCGCGCGAGACGGGCGCTCACATCGGGCGCAGGGTGACCGAAGCGGTTGCGGGTACCACACGAGATGGTGGCGAGACGCGGAGCGACGGCTCGCAACAGCGCGGCGCTCGTCGAGGTGCGACTGCCGTGATGGCCCACCTTCAAGACGTCAGCCGCGATCTGCGGCCCCAGCGCGAGCAAGCTTTCCTCGGCCAAGGCCTCGGCATCGCCG
>DASQDA010001068.1:0-7541 GCA_035634435.1 Polyangiaceae bacterium | reverse complement strand
GTACGCCCAGATCTCCGGGCGTGCTCCCTGGCGGCCGACGAAGGGATTGTCGGCGGGGATCGCGTAGCCCTTGTTGCCCTGCCGAGCATTCACGTCGATGCGCAGCATCTTTCCGAGCAGTGATCCAAGGTTCTGTCCGTTGCGCTCCGGATCGTCGCCGCCACCCCCGTCGCCCAGCCCGATGTAGAGCATGCGATCGGGACCAAACACCAGCTGTCCACCGTTGTGGTTTTTGTAGGGCTGCGGCACTTCGAGCACCACACGCCGTTCGCTGGCAGGCGCCGTTGCAATGCGGTCGGGGGGCACGTGCCACTCCGCAATACGGGTGCGAAGGTCTCCTTCAGCTGGGTTGTAGTTCAGGTAGAAGAGGCCGTTTTTCGAGAAGTCCGGATGAAACGCCAGCCCCAGTAAGCCCAGCTCCGACTGCGACCTCACCTTCACGTCGACCAGCAGAGAGCCCGACTTTGCCGCCGCGACGCGCTTTTCGTTTGCGGCGGGTAACGTGAGCACACGCGCCCTGCCTTCTTTCTCCAAGATCACTGCGCGCAGGCCCGCTCCCGGTACGAATTGGACATCGGTCAAACCGCCATCGAAGCCCTCGGCGACGGTCTTCATCTCGATGCCGGAAGCCTCGGCGGCGAGCGCCACGCTTTCCAGCGAGCCTTGGCTCTGCGTCCGCGCAACAGCGTAGAGAGCACCGCCGACGAGAGCGGCGCTCACCCCGGCGACGACTCCTCTTTTCCAATGAGCTTGCCGCATCCCGCCGATTGTAGCAGCGGGGTTCTAGCTTGGCGAAAGGCGGGTCGCAGCTCGGCTCCTCGCTGATCCCCTAACGCGAACGACGCGCGCCGGAGGCGGTGGAGCGGGAATACCGATCGCGCCAGTGGGCCGCCGCCAAGACTGCCAGTATACCACCTATCTCGAGCACCCAGTTGGCCCGAATGCCCAACCATTGTGCCCCGATGAAGAGATCCACGTGGTGAAACGACGCCGCGCGCATCACGACGAAGCCCGACAGCAAGACCGCCCCCGCGAGCGCCGCGCGCGTGGGCAGTGGGCTCGCACGCGTCAGCCATACGATCAACCCCAAGCCCACCAGGGCAAGTACGGCAACCTGCACGATGAAGATCTTCTGAAACTCGGCGCGCTGTTCGTACCAGTCCTGGCGCCTGGCGAGGATGCGACCCACCTCCGTGAGCGCCGACTGCAGGTCGAGCTGCTTGTTGATTCCAAGTGCGAACAGCCCTGCCGCCAGCGCGAAGAAGACGAGTCGCTCGCTGCGTAGCTTCAACCGACGTCCAACCAGCCAGCAGTAGCCTGCGGTCCCGATGTAGAGCACCACCGTGAGCCAGCCGAGAACACTCGGATCGCCAATACCCGGGCTCCAGGATCCGACCCAACCCCCGGCGTCGCCGGGACGGATTCGGCTCGCCCACGTCCAGCAAACGGCCATCACTCGGGACGCCGACCCGCCGGCTCTCGCAGCAAAGGGGCTCCTTTGCGCCGCAACACCATCAGATCCAACGCTTCATCGTGCACGAGCAAGTCGAAGTGCGGAGCCAGCGCTGGCTCCACCGCCCAGTGAGCCAAGGAGGCCCAGTCAGCGATGTAGTCGACCTTCTTGAATACCGCGTACTCCAGCGTCTTGTTTGCTTGGCGCCAGACCAACGCTTCAGGGTTCACCTTGCCGTCCAGATTGAGCGCGCGATCGTAAAAGAACCCGAGCGTGCCAGTCTGTGGCGCAGCCACCCACGAAGTCGGCGGCACGTTCTCTCTGACCCAGCTCACCACCTGCATGTGTTGATGGCGCTTGCCCTTGCTGTAGGCACGCAGCCCCATCGTGAGGCAGGGAAGCGCCAGCATGAGGAGCGCTGCGATGGCCAATCCGCGCACGCGCTGCGGGTCGCTCCGTCGCAGAAGCGCGAGCAGGGCTCCACCCCAGAGCAGCGCGATGAAGGGCGAGATAGGAAACAAGTAACGGCTCAGGAAATGCGGCGCACCGAACGAGAGACCGTAAAAGAGGGTGAGCACGCTGGCGTAGAATCCGACGCCCACAATCAGGCGCCGCGTCGCCGCTGGCGCCACCTGGTAGGTGCGCCAGACGAGCATCGTCAGCGCTGCGCCGACGAGCACCAGCATCAGCAGTGCAAACCAACCCTTGCCCTCGAAGCTGGCGGGGATTGGCAGCAGCATCGCGAAATACTCGGCCCACACCACCGCGAGAACGCGCAGGTTTCTAGCGATCTCGATGCCGATGGTCTCGGATTGGCCGCTGACGGGGACGATGCTGCCAAAACGGGTGTAGTTGAAGATCATCCAGGGCGCGGCCAGCACGCCACCCGTCAGGCCGAAGCCCGCCACTTCGAGCAAGCGCCGGGATCGAGTCACGCCCTGCGGAAGGGCGACATGCGCGAGTCCCACCGCCGCACCGAGGAAGATGGCGTCGTTGCGCGCCCAAAATGCGCCGCCAATGAGCCCGCCCATGCCAATGATGCGAGCGGGAGGCCACGGGGAGGGCTGCTGGCTCCACGTCACGAAAGCAAGCGCCGTCCCCACCACGAAGAGGCCATAAACGCCGGTCTCCAGGCAGTTCATCGAATGCGGCACGACGATGGGGCTCGCCAGCCAGACCGCCGCGATGAGCCAGGAAACCTTGCGCTCGATGGCACCCGAACCGAGCAGCCGCTCGCTCAAGCGCCCAATGAGCCAGGCCGTGAGCGCCGCAAACACGATTTCCATGCCCTGCACGAGCCCCACCCCGAGCTCGCGATCGCCTCCCACCAACCAGAAGAGCGCCGACCAGACCAACGTGGCGAGCGGCTGGGTCCCGTTCGAGGGGATGAGGCCGTCCGCGACCGACATGCCCTTTCCGATCGCCAGGTTCCGGGCCAGCGTCAGCATCAGATAGCCGTCCTCGGTGGGGAACTGTCGCAGCAAACGCCCTTCTGCGTTCAGCAGGGGCGCCGCTCGCAGGAGCAGCCCGAGAGCGGCAATTCCCGCAGCGCCGAGCGCTAACAGTCGAAGGACTACGTGCGGCGGCTCCAGAGCGGTATCGTCGCGCTGCGCAGACACGATGAATTGTGAGCTCATGAGGGCGAAGGGTTCTTTTTACATGCCCCAGCCTCGGCGCGGCAAGTCAATGCCGCGTCCGTCGCCGGCGCGCGCGTCGGAGAGGTGGGCGCCGGCCTCACAGGGTGAGGCAGCACACGCCCGTCGCCCCGAAAGCCACGCTCCCGCTGCTGCAGCTCGTGTGGGCGAGACTGGAAACGGTCGGCGCGCAGAAGTAAGCTCGTACTCACATTGCCGAGTCCCGAACCAACATGAAAGCTCGCTTCAAGGCGCTGGCCCGCGATTTGGTGGCAGCGACCCTCTACAAAACCGGCGCGACCCGCCCGACCGACGCCGCGCGGTTGACCATCGTCACCTTTCATCGCGTGCTCACCCCCGAGCAGCTGGCCGAGTACCCGATCTCGAGTATCGCCGTGACGCCCGACGAGCTCGGGTGGTTCTTGCAGTTCTTTGGCGAGTACTTCGAATGCGGCGCGCTCGACCGACTGCACGAGCGCTGGGCCCGCGGCGAGTCGTTCTCGAGACCGCCGCTCGCGATCACGTTCGATGACGGGCAACGCGACAACTTCGAAAATGCCAAACCCGTGCTCGACCGCGCTGGTTTGCGGGCGACGTTCTTCGTCCCGACCCAGGCAGCCGAAACCGGCGAGCTCTTGTGGCACGACCGTGCGGCGTACGCGGCAAGCTCGTGGCTGCGCCGGGACGCCTCCGCGGCGCTCGCTGCGGCGCAGCGTCTCGGCGTGCCTTCGGACGTCGCCCTCCACGAGCTGCCGGCCAGCGCCGTCGAAGCGTTGAAACGCCTGCCCAGCGAGGAACGCGAACGCTGGATCAGCCAGGCGCACGAGCAGTGTGGCGGCCAAACGGTGCCCTCCTGGGATGGGCTCATGAGCTTCCACGAGCTTGCAACCCTGCAACGGGAAGAACACGAAATCGGCTCGCACTCGCACTCGCATCCGATCCTCACGCTGCTCGACGACGCCGCCTTGCTGCATGAGCTCAGCCACTCACGGGCCGTCCTGGAGCAGCGCCTTGGCCGGGCGGTGACTTCGTTCTGCTACCCCAACGGTAGCGCCGACGAGCGCGTGATTCGCGCAGCCGAGGCGGCTGGCTACCAGCGGGCGGTGACGACGCGCTTCGGACTGAACGGCTTCGGCACGAATCCCTTTCGTATGTCGCGCTGCGACATGCAGGCGCAGACTGCGCGCTCGGCGGGCGGTGCGCTCTCCACTTCACGCCTGGCGTGGCGCATGAGTGGGCTTTACCCGGGCCTGGGCTGACGCATCAGCGCCACCAGGGCGGCTGTGCGGCAGCGAATTCCATCAGAGCGTCGAACTTCGGCGCCAGCGCCCTTGGCTGCTCCATCCACTCCCGCGCGCCCCAGCGGCCCCACTCCGACTGCGCGCCGCAGGAGTGATAGTGCAGGAACGACTCACCGCCGCTGGCCTTCCAGCCCTGCAAGTAAGTCTTGTAGAGGGCCTTCATTCGCGGATCGCGATTGGCAGCGTCGAACAGCCGATTGAGCGCCGTGTTCGTTTGCGCAGGGCCGACGCCGGCAAGGTGTTGCCCTCCCTCGTAGGCGATCAGGCGAACCTTGAAGCGTCGCGCGAGCTCGGCGTTTTTCTGCATGTGCTCGATAGCCGTGGGAACCGACTCGCGTTTCAAGGTGTCGAACAGCGCGTCCAGGCTCATTTGGCTGATGCGCGGTGCCTCGTCGGAGCCGAGCGTTGCTCCGAAATACGGCGCAATCGCCAGCGCGTCGACGTGCTTTGCGGTGTCCTCGAACTCGAGCATCGTACGCCCGGCCCAGTCCACCGCGGCATGTGAGCCCAGCGCTCGTACGTACGGCTTGTCGCCGAAGACAGCGGAGAACAGCTTGAAGACGTGGCGCGAGCGGCGACTCTGGTACTTGAGCTTCGTCTCGTATTCTTCCGTGCCGAGCCCGAGCGCTTTTCCTTGCTGGAAGGCGTACTGAGACTGTTTGAACATGCCGTTCCAGACCTCGTTCGAGTGCTCGACGTAAGCCAACCGCCCCTTGGGCATGCCTTCCTTGATCGTACGCGCCATGTTGCGGATGAAGTCGTCGTCCGCCAGATGGGGAACGGTAAACCAGGCGTCCACGTCGAGCACGCGGACGAGCTCGAGGGCGATCTCGAGTGGCACGCCGGAGGACGTCGTATACACGGCGTCCTGCACCTCGGGCCGCTGCGACCAGCTCTGGAGCGTGGAGTCATTCGTGACCAACCAATCCATGAAGCGGATGGCGCCGTAGCCGCGCAGGCTGTGCAGGAAGCGTGGATTGAACCGGATGTGCGGATGCTGCTCGAAGCTCTGACAAGCGGCCCCGCCGCAATCCGTCGGCAGGGTGCAGGCGGTGAGAGGATCGTTTTCGCAAGCTCCGCCGGGCATGTACACATGAATGTCGCGCAACGGATCAGCGGGGTCGGTCTGCACCAGGTGCAGAATGAAACCGCGCTTGGTGCCATCGATCTGGACCACCTCGCGGCCCGGCGCCGTGCTCAGAACCTGCCCATTGATGGAGTACTCGAGCTTGCCTTTGCCCTTCCAGGTGACGACGTAATTGCCGGCGGGAAAGTGAGTGTCGCTACCGAATACGAGTGTGCGGGCCACCTGGTTGGGGAGCAGTGAGCGGACCCAACCGCGATCGTCGAGAGCCAGTGGTCGCTTGTCGGACCACTCCCCGTCCTTGACGCCCGAGATCCACTCCCGAGCTTGCTTGAAAGCATCCGCGAAGGGCCACTCCTCCGACACGTCGTTGACGGGCCCAAGATTGGTACCCATGGACGATGGCGCAGCTCGGGGCCGTGAACCCGCTCGGGCGCCGTCCGCCAGCGGTGCAATGGGCGGCGGTGTCAAGGGGGCCGACGTCGCGACCACGGGTGTGCTCACAGGGTGAGTTGGCGCACAACAGCCCGGCGACTGCCGATTCGTCGAGCATCCGAGACAGAACAGTAGCCCAAGTAGCCAGCGTCGTTGCGGTCTGCGCGCGTGGACCATCACGCGCAGGAAACCACGCCGGCCATTGCCGAGCAAGCACCGCGCGACCCGGGTGTGAGCCGCTGCGTGCATGCAAGTTGCCGTTTGCTCGGAACTTGAAAGAATGTGTCCCATGCTGACCAGTCGTGTCCGCCTCGCGAGCTGGTCCGCGCTCGCGCTGGCCGCCAACCTCGCCCTTGCTGCACCTGCCGGGGCGCTCGAAGAGCTGTCAGCGGGCAATCCCGCGTCGCTGCTCAACCTAGACGACGCTTTCGTCTCCGACCTCGAACAGCCCACGGCTTTGATCGTGCTGCCCGACGGACGCATGGTCATCACCCTGAAGAAAGGACCAGTCATGGTCCGGCCGGCAGCCGGCGGAGCCCTGGTGCAAGCGGGGAGCTTCACCGTCAATTGGAGCGTCGGGGAGCAGGGGCTCTTGAACGTCATTGCCCACCCGGACTTCGTCAGAAATCGCGTCTTGTTTTTTTATTACTCGGCGGCGGCTGGGGGCGTGGCTCCACCCGCCGGAACCGGCGGTGGTTCGGACGAAGCGCGCAATCGCGTCGTGAGCGTCGAGCTCGGCACGGACAATCGGCTCTCGATGAGCACGCAACGGGTCCTCATCGATGGGCTACGTGGTCACGGCAATCACGTAGGCGGTGCGTTGAGCATTCACGCGGACAAGCTATTCGTCGGCGTCGGCGACAGTCTCGAGCGGGAGCTTGCGGCATGCTTCTCCAGCGGCAATGGCAAGGTGCTGCGCGTCAATCTCGACGGCAGCGTTCCAGACGACAATCCCTTGGTGGGTGTCGCCGCGACCCCCTGCAGCGGCACCAGCGGGCTGCGCGAAGAGATCTGGGCCTGGGGCTTTCGGAATCCGTGGCGCATCTGGGCCGATCCGCGCACTGGGAACGTGTGGGTGGGCGATGTCGGCGACGAGGCGCACGAGGAGATTGACGTGATCGCCGCCGAGGGCGGGGGCCACTTCGGCTGGCCCGGACGTGAAGCCGCGACGGGCGCGCCGGTAGCCACGGCGTGTGCGAGCGTGGAGCCCGGCGGACCCTGTGTCGATCCCGTCTACTCGTGTGCTCATCCCACAGACTGCAAGTCGATCACGGGTGGAGTCATTCTGCGGGGTTGTCAGTGGCCAGCAGCGTTCGAGGGTCGGTATGTCTTTGGCGACTTCAACCGGCAGCGCCTGTGGAGCATGGCCGTCACCGCTGCGGGCAACGCGCTGAGCGGCGCCCGGCAAAACCTAGTGGAACCGCTGGAAGGCACCGGCCCCGTTCATTTCGTGGAGCACGATGGCTCGCTCTATTACGTGGCCCACGGCGGCGTCGGCCATATCAGTCGCATCTCGCCCAAGGCTCCGGAGCCTCCCTGCACGAACATGGCGGGTGGCAGCGGCGGCGCCGGCGGTGGTGGGGATTCGATCGCGGGGGGAAGCCCCAGCGCGGGCAGCGGCGGCACCCAAGATG
>DASQDA010001067.1:0-4651 GCA_035634435.1 Polyangiaceae bacterium | reverse complement strand
TCCGCAGCTGCCGCTGCCGCCTGCGCTGCGGCGCGTTGCGCTTCGGCCTCTGCCTCGGCCTTGCGGCGAGCTTCGGCTTCTGCCTCGGCCCTGCGGCGAGCCTCCGCTTCTGCCTCGGCCTTGCGGCGAGCCTCCGCTTCTGCTTCAGCCCTCACCTTGCGCCGGGCTTCTGCCTCGAGCTGCGCCTTACGCCGGGCTTCTGCTTCGGCCTTGCGCCGCGCTTCGGCTTCGGCTTCGGCCTTGCGCCTTGCTTCCGCCTCGGCTTGCGCCTGGCGCCGGGCTTCCGCCTCGGCTTCCGTTCGACGCCGCGCTTCGGCTTCGGCTTCGGCCTTGCGCCTGGCTTCCGCCTCGGCTTCCGCTCGACGCCGCGCTTCGGCGTCGACTTCGGCCTTGCGGCGCGCCTCCGCCTGCGGGTCAGCAGCAGCGCTGGACACCTTCAGGGGCGCGGCGGCGGACGCGCCGGCGGCCGCGCGCTCGGACAGGGCGCGCGCACGAACACCCGCGGGTAACTCGAAGGCGGGCAGGATGAATCGGTAGCTACCTTCCGTCGCATCCAGGAGCCTGGCAATCACCTCGGCGCCGCCAGCATCACTCTCCACGCTCTCGAGCTCACCCATCACGTATTGGGCGCGGGCAATCGTGCCGCCACACACCAGCTCGAGCGAGCAAGTCAGCGCATTCAGCTCACAGTACCGCAAAAGGTCCACCGGGCGGATCTCGCCCAGCGGACCTTCTGGCGGCAACGGCGATCCCTTCTTGAAGCTGCCCGAGAGGCTTGGCAGCCTCGGCACGGCCTCGAACTCGGGGTTGGTTGCGCGCATCAAACGCTCGAGCGCCTCGTCCCCGCTGCTCGTCCCAAACCGAACGTCGTCCTGGATGCCGGACAAGAAGCGCAGCTCTCCTTGGCCTTCATGCGCCCTCACACGGAGCACGCCGGTGAAGCGTCCCTCCGCACAATGTTCGAGGACCCGAGCCATCAGCGTTCTATCCGCGTCTTGCATGCTCTCTCTCCGTCCTATCGCAAGCCGCGCCGGCAGGTCCATTATCGTGCGGCCAGCCCATGAAAAGCTGGCAATTGTGTAGCTGTCGCCCTCGGCGGTGCGCCCCTGAAAGGCTACCGACCACCGAGTCGGTCTGGGTACCCCAACCGGACGCATCTCCGAACCGAGCTACTGACCAGCGCCTCACGGCAAGAAAGCCGAGCAGGCCTGGCGGATGGCGGTGTTCAGAAGCTTGGCCCATTCTGCCTGCTGGGCCTCGCTCGCAATCAAGTCCTGCCGCAGCTCGATCTCCACGTGGAGGTTGCCACGCTGCTCGCCATAGCGGGGTACACCGTAGTCGGTTTCGTCGCTCACGAAGTAAGGCTCGTTGTCGCCCACCTCGAGCCCCGTGCTGCGCAAGGCACTCAGCAGCTCGTGTGCCAGCCGTGTGTCACGGTTGTAGAGCACACCGCAATGCCAGGGTCGGTCGACGCCCTTGTAGCGGGGAGTGAAGCTATGCATGGCGAGCAAGATCGTGCGTTGCCCATGAGTCTCGCGGCGCGACAGCTCACGCTCGATGCGCTGATGGTATGGTTCGAAGACCTCACGAGCACGCGCCGCGGCCTGTTCGGCGGTCAACGCTCGATTACCTGGGATGACAGTCCTCTCGCTGAGCGCGGCGATGGAGCTCTCTGCGCTCAACGGTCGGTTGCAATCGATCACCAGCCGGGAATAGGTCTGAAGAATTAGGAACGCTTGCAGATGACTCGCCAGGCGCTCGGCGACGCCGGCGATGCCAATGTCACATGCGATGTGCGTGCTGAGCTCCGCGGCAGACAAACCCAGCGTGCCGAGAGCCTGAGGCAAGACACTGCCCGCGTGATCGGCGGTGATCACGAACGGCGATTCGGGCGCTCCTTCGAACACACGGAAGGGCGGCGGGTCTGCGCTCGTCAGTAGCTGGGGGAGATCGACCACGCGAAGACCTTACACCTCAATGGGGCCGCCGAGCGACGCTGAGCGGGCTTTCCCGCGGCTCAGGCGACGTTCACCATCACCTTGGACGTTGCGCCCGGATTGGCAGCCCATGCCGCCAGCGCCTCGGGCGCCTCTTCCATTTCCACCGTGCGCGAAATCAGCACATTGGGGTCGAAGAGCCGGCGTTCGAAGAAGGCGATGACCTCGGGAAATTCCGTCAAGCAGTTCCGAGAGCCCATGATGTCCAGCTCCTTCATCACGAAGAGCCGCGTCTCGTAGGCTACGGGTTCCTTGCCATAGCCAATATAGACCACCCTTCCACAGAATGAGACCCACTCCACAGCCTGTCGGTACGTGGCGGCCGCGCCGACCGCTTCAATGACCACCTCGGGCCCGTCGCCTCCCGTCATGTCCAGCAGCGCCTGCTTGGCGTCGGTGGTGGTGGCATTGATGACCTGGCGGGCTCCGACCGTGCGAGCCAACGAGAGCTTCGCGTCTTGTGTGTCGAGCGCTATCACGCGTGCGCCGCGGCTCGCCGCCCCAGCAACGGCGCCGAGCCCGACTCCGCCGCAGCCCATCACCAAGACGGTATCTTCGGCGGTGACGCGCGCTCGGCTCGCAGCGTGGAAACCTACGGAGAACGGCTCGACGAGCGCCAGCTCTTCGAGGCTGAGCCCAGGGGCGGGATAGAGCTTCTGGTACGGCACCGTGGTGAGCTCGGCCAGTGCTCCGTCGCGCTGCACACCCATTGTCTTGTTGTCGCGGCAAGCGTTGCGACGACCCACCCGACAGGAGCGGCACTGCCCACAGGCGGTATAAGGCGTAAAGGTCACGTTCATGCCGCGCTGCCAGCTATCGGGCACGTCCCCACCTAGCTGCTCGATGGTCCCCGCCACCTCGTGCCCGAGCACTCGCGGATAACTGACCATCGGGTTCTTGCCCAGGAAGGTCGTCAGGTCGGAACCGCAGAGGCCAATGCGGCGCACCCGAACCAGCACCTCGTCGGGCCCGGGCGTCGGTTCATTGATCTGAACGACCTTGGCACTGCCGGGGGCGAGGATCGCAACAGCCTTCATGGTGTCCGTTGTCATAGCTCGCGCGGACGCTCGATTGAAGGGGGAAGCCTCTGGGCGCCGCGCAATCCGCCGAGAAGAGACCGGGCACCTGGCCCTGGAACCGCATCATCCAGCGGCAGCGGTTTGGTCGCCGCGCTCGGATTTGAGAGCGCCGGTCACTCCCGCAATGATAGATGAACCCCTGCTTTGCACCGCTTCTATTCTCTCCTGTTCGGCGTCTTGCCGTGGGCGGCCGCCTGCAGCACCAGCACGGGTCCGAGCCGGCGCTCGGAACCAGCACCAATCGCGAGACCAGCGCCGCCACAGCTCGACTACTGCTCGCGTCTGCAACCCCTGTTGACCGAGGCGGTGAGCTCCGCGCGAATCGGGACGGAGATGTTCTGCTTGAATGTTCCCGGCGTCACGGAGCTGGGGCGCTTCGGCTCGACGACGGCCGGGGAGGAATCCACGCTGGCGAGCTGTTTCGACGATCCCTTGGAGTATCAGCGCCTCCTGGAAGCGTCCGAGTCGGAGCTGGACCTCACGATTCGCGATGCGTTCACCGCCCAGACCGGCGCCAACAGCAGCATCGGTTTGACGCGCCTCGTGCCCTGGCTCCCGCAGCTCGACCTCGACGTAACCAGGAGCAAGCGTGTCACCGCTCGCGTATCATTGAAGCGTTCGCGCTTCATCACGCTCATGGGGCTGGCGTCACGCATTCAGGGGCAGCGGCGGGAGCGGGAGTGTCTCGAGGCGCTGTGTCGCCCGGAATACACCTACGTGCACAAGGCATTGGTCGGCGTGCCCACGCTGACCCTCACGGCCGAGGACGCCCAGGGCCGTCAGGTAGGCGTCGGTGCCACGATTGTGTCCGGTAGCTACACGAGCAGCGAGCAACAGGGCGGCTCGCGCTCGATCACCAGCACCCGACCAGTAACACTCGCCATCGCGCGCAGTACGTTCCGCACCCCGCAGACGGAGAGGCTGTGTCAATTCTGCGGGCGGCGTGGCCAGGGATGTTGCGCTACGGGTGCCGCTTGTGACGGGGGTCTCGGCTGCGTTCAGGCCCGCTGCGTCGAAGTAGGCGGCCCGGACCAACCGTGTGATGGTCTCAGCTGCTCGAGCGGCGTCTGTGTCGCAGGTCACTGTCGGAGTGCCTGCGGCGGCGAGGGACAACCTTGCTGCGCCGGCAATGATTGCTCCGGTGTGCTGCGCTGTACCGCCGACCCTGACAACGCGCTCGAGCCCAGCGTTGCCGCCGAGGAAGTCGTGGTCGAGGGCGGCTTCTTCGGGACCAGCGAGGATCGAACGTTCGGGGGCTCGAGCTGTGGCGCGCTGCGCACGCGCGCACGCTTCGCGCTCACCAAGCTCGGGTCGGGCCGTGGCAGCTGCGCAAAAGCCTGGTGGTTCGACCCGAAAAACCACAAGGACTGCCGTGTGACGGCCCATTTCGACGTCTCCACCTTCGGGAGCCTGCGCTGCCGGGTGGAGGTGTTCGCCACGTCGCCGCCGAAGCCGAATAGGTGCCAGCCTTGAGCTGGCGAGCCAAGGCGCGGGCGCGCCGTGTCAGCGCGTTGGCTGCGCTGCGGGCGCGGGCGGTATCCGCCGCAACGCAAAAACGTAGACCAGAAAGAAGAG
>DASQDA010001066.1:0-6814 GCA_035634435.1 Polyangiaceae bacterium | reverse complement strand
CTTCAGCGGCATCAACAGCGGGCGCCACGCCTTCGGCCAATTCCTCAAAGATTACCGGCCGGTAGCCTGGTGAAAGCCAGCTCGACGCGCGCGACCGCGACGGCGAGCTTTTGTTGCCTCCGGCTGTCGATCCTGGCGTAGGTCGATCGTCGTCTGAGTGGCGGCGTGGCCCCTGCCACTTTGCCAGCCGGAACCAAAGGAGATTCAGCCATGCAGTACATCGATGGATTCGTCGCCGCCGTCCCCACCAGCAATCGTGAGGCGTACCGCCGGCACGCCGAGCTTGGCGCCGTGGTTTTCAAGGAACACGGCGCGTTGAGCGTCGTCGAGTGTTGGGGCGACGACGTCCCGGAAGGAAAGGTGACGTCCTTTCCCATGGCGGTGCAGCGCAAAGAGGACGAGACGGTGGTGTTCTCCTGGGTCAGCTGGCCGTCTCGTGAGGCGCGCGATGCCGGCATGAAGAAGGTCATGGAAGACCCCCGCATGGAGCCTGCCCAGAACCCGATGCCATTCGACGGAAAGCGGCTCATCTACGGCGGCTTCCAAATAATCGTCCAGGCCTGACCAGCGAAGGCATCGCGCTGCAGCGGCGCCCGTGCGAGCTCTCACCTGGATCGGGAGCCGCCTGCGATGTATGCTTCGCTTCGTGCCTCGTCCAGTGACTGTCGCGTTGATGTGCGCCCCACGCAGACTGCGTGGCGCACCGCATTGCATTCGCTGAACGAGCAAACGAATGACGACGGGCCGCTACGCCGGCGGCCCGATCGCGCAGGTGTGTGACGTCCCCCGGCTTGGCGCCCTCGCTACACGGCTGAACCGCCGAGAACCGAGGAAACCATGACTTCGACGCAAGCGCCCGGCGCGGGCACCTTGATATCCAGCACGCTGCCGTATGTGAACGCGGAGCCTCACGTCGGCTTCGCCCTCGAGCTGTGTCAGACGGACGCGGTCGCGCGTACGCTGCGGCTTTTCGCCGAGCCTCTGCAGAGCATCACTGGCAGCGACGAGCACAGCCTCAAGAACGTGCAGAGCGCACGGGCGAAGGGCTTGCCTCTCGGCGAACACATCGCGCGCAATGCGGCGGCTTTCGAGCGCCTCTCCGCTGGGCTCGGGGTGCAGTTCGATCACAACGTGGCGACCAGTCGCGACCCTCGCCACCGCGCCTGTGTGGAGCGCCTGTTTGCGGCGTGCGCCGCGCGCGGCGATCTGTACCGGCGCAGCTACACGGGCCACTACTGCGTCGGCTGCGAGGCGTTCTATGACGTGGCCGAGCTTCGCGACGGAGTGTGTCCCGAGCACCTCGTGCCGCCGGAGAGCGTGGCGGAAGAGAACTGGTTCTTCAGGCTCTCGCGTTACGAGGAGCGCTTGCGGGCTCTCATCCAGAGCGACGAGCTGTGCGTGCTGCCACGCGAGCGGAAGAACGAGGTGCTCGCGTTCCTCGACGGTGGGCTGACGGACATCAGCGTCTCGCGGAGCGCGGCACGCGCACAGAGCTTCGGCATCCCGGTGCCGGCTGATCCCTCGCAAGTGGTGTACGTGTGGTTCGATGCGCTGGCGAGCTACTTGACGGCCGGTGACTATGGACAGCTGGGTTCGAGCTGCGCCTGGCAACAGTCCGAGCGCCGCATTCACGTGCTCGGCAAAGGCGTGCTGCGCTTTCACGCGGTGTACTGGCCAGCCTTCTTGCTCTCAGCTGGACTGAAGCTGCCCACGGAGCTCCGCGTGCACGGCTATCTGACCGTCGAAGGACGCAAGATCGGCAAGTCGCTGGGGAACGCGCTGGACCCAGCTGCGCTGCTGGGTCAGTGCGGAGCCAACGCCCTGCGTTACTATCTGCTGCGACATGTGCCTCCCTTCAAGGACGCGGACTTCTCGCGTGAGCGTCTGCTCGAGGCGCATGATGGCGAGCTTGCCGACGAGCTCGGCAATCTGCTGCGGCGCGTGCTGACCTTGCTGCACCGCAGTGCTGGCGGCCGCGTCCCCGAGGCTGGCCCGCTCGGTGCAGAAGAGCAGAGGCTCGCGGCGCTGGCGGTGGAGCTCCCGGCTCGCGCTCGCGTCGAGGTCGAACGCCATGAGCTTGCCGCCGCTCTCGGTGAGGTCTTCCGCGTCGTGCGCGAGACCAACCGTTATCTGGAGCTCAGCGCACCGTGGAAGCTGGCCCAACCCGCCGCGTCCGAGCTCGACCGCCGGCGCTTGCACACCATCTTGACGAGCGCGCTGTCCGCGTTGCGCTGCGTCGCCGTCGGGCTGTGGCCTTTCGTGCCCGAGCTCGCGTCGGATCTGGCGCGCGCGGTTGGACTCGAGCTTGCTTCGCTGCGCGTCCGCCACGGGGAGCGCGCCTGGGAGCTGCCACGGGGGCTCCAGCTCGAGCCCGCCCGACTACTGGCGCCGCGCCTGGTTCCCCGGTCGGGTGCTCGAGTCGGCGCGCCTGAGCGGTGACGGTCCCCGGCGCAGCGGCGACACTTCCACGGGAGCTTTCCGTGCTGCCCACAAACCGCGCTCGGAAACCCGCCGTCGCGGGCCGGCTTTGACGCGAAAGTCGGCCAGCGACGGAGTAGAACTGAGCATGCTTTCCCGGCGCCCGGCCCCCGCGGCTCTGCACCTCTCCATGCTCGGGGCCGTCGCGCTGACGACGCTGCTGAGCGCGCGTGCGGAGGCCCACATCTCGCTAAGCGAGCCCAAGTCACGCTACTGGAACGCCAACACGCAGGTGGCCGACCAGCAGAAGCAAAAGGTTGGTCCGTGTGGCGTGAGCGGGGATGCGCGCAGCACCACGGCAAGCTTGATCAGCACCTTTCGACCGGGACAACGCGTGACCGTGCGCTGGACCGAGACCGTGCAACACCCAGGTCATTACCGCATTGCTTTCGACAATGACGGGCAGGACTTTCCGGTTCCGGGCACCGCAGGCATGCCTGCCGGGGTCACGATCCTGGCGGACAACATCGCCGACAAAGGTGGCGGCAGCGGCGTTGCGTATACGCAGGAAGTGACCTTGCCCACAGAGGAGTGCGCGCGCTGCACCCTGCAGCTGATTCAGGTGATGACGACCGCCGCGCCGCCCTACAAGGCGAGCGACCTCTACTTCAATTGCGCCGACGTGATCCTGAGCAACGGCACCGGCGGCTCCGGGGGCGGGTCCGGTGGCGCAGCAGGTGGCAGTGCTGGCAGCTCGATGGGTGGCTCCGCGACCTCGGGCTCTGGCGGCATGGCAACGTCCGGGAGCGGGGGAGCCAGCGGCGGAAGCAGCGGCAGGGGCGGCGCGCCCTCCGCTGGCGCCGGGGGTAGCGCGGGTGCGGCCAACGGCGGTAGCGCGGGTGTGGCCAACGGCGGTAGCGCTTCTGGTGGTCAGAGTGTCGGCGGTCAGAGCGTCGGCGGCAGCGCAAGCCTGGGCGGCTCGGCGGGTCAGGGCAACGCGAGCGGGGGAAGTGGTGGGAGTCCGGCCTCCGCTGGTGCGAGCGCGGGCGGGTCGCCTTCGGGAGCACCTTCCGCAGGAGCACCGAACAACGCGGCCGGCAGCTCCTCCACGCCGCCGGCCTCGGGCGATGAGACGAGCTCGGGTTGCGCCCTGGGGGGTGCAGCGCCGGAGAGCGGCCTGGGTGCCACCCTGCTCGCGCTTGGCGCTGTCTGGCTCGCGCGGCGCCGTCACCAGCGCGCCATCTGACAGCAGCGGCTCACGCCGCCGAGCGGCTCATGCAGCCGGACGGCGCAGGCGCTCCATGTGACTCACGAGGTCGCGCAGGGCTACGTCCTGGCGCCGCGCGGCTTCTTCGATCTGGAGGGCGGCGGCGAGCGCCCGCTCGGAGCCCCGATTCAACGCCCGATGGGCGTTGTTCAGCTGGGTCACCATGCCGTTGATGTTCTCGATCGAATTCTTGATTTGACGGCTGCCGTTCGATTGCTCCTGCGTCGATCGCTCCACTTGCTGAGCGATGGTGCGCATGCGCTCGCCGCTCTTCATGATGAGCTCGGAGCCGCGCGCTTGCTGCGCGGTGGCGGCGGCGATCTGTTGCACGGTCGCCGCGATGCGGCCGATGGCGTCGGTGACTTGTTTGCTGCCCTTGGCCTGTTCGACCGTGGCACGCGCAATCGCCCGCACCATGTTGGTGCTCTTCTGCGAGCTCTCCAGAATCTTCTTCAGGGCGCGTTCGGCTTCGTTGGACACCTCGACGCCGCGGTCGACGTTCAGCGCTCCGCGTTCCACGGCCTGGATGGCGTTGCGGCTCTCCGTCTGGATGGTCTTGATCAGGTCCGCAATCTCCTTGGTGCTCGCGCCCGCCCGCTCCGCGAGATCCTTGATCTCGTCGGCCACGACAGCGAAGCCTTTGCCGTGCTCGCCGGCCTGAGCGGCGATGATGGCCGCGTTGAGCGCCAGCAGATTCGTCTGCTCGGCCACATCGTCGATCACGTTCAAGATCTGACCGATGGCGTCGATACGCGAGCCCAGGTTCGAGATCACCTGAACCGCCTCGCCGCTGCTCTCCTTGATGCGGTAGATTTCTCCGATTGTCTTGAGAATTGCCTCGGCGCCGCGTTCGGCGTCCTGGGCCACCTCCTCCGAAAGACGCGCGGTCTCGTTCGCGTTCGACTGAACCTGGTCGATGGAAACATCCATCTCGTTCATGCTCGAGCTGGTTTCTTCGGCGGTGAGTGAGAGCGCGTCGACGTTCTTGGCGACCTCCTTGATCGAGTAGGCCATCTCCTCGATGGAGGCCACGGTCTCCCGCACGCCAGCGGCCAGCTCGCCGATGTTCTCCGCCACTTCATCGGTAGTCGCGTTCATCTCGAGCACCGACGAGCTCGACTCTTCCGCGCTTGCCGCGAGCATCTCGACGTTGCTGGCGATGTCGCGGTGCGAAGAGGTCATCTCCTTGATGAAGCGGGTGGTCTCCTCGCTGGCGTTGATCTGCGAAGCGACTCCGTCGGTCAAGGTGCGAGCCACCCCCGTCGCGTTCTGCGTGACCTCTTCCAGAGCACGACGATCGATCGTAGGACGTGAATCGAAGAGGCTGCCGAGGCTCTCATACACGGGCGCCAGCAGCGGCGGTGTACGAAGCGAGGCTTCTGGTCGCTTGCCGTCCGCCATGCGGCGCAACGTTGAACGCAGCTCTTCGATGGCCTCGGGCGGCATGCCGCCATCACCGCCCGCCACCACTACCGCGGCCGCTCCTG
The DNA here is from genome assembly GCA_035634435.1 of Polyangiaceae bacterium. Classification (GTDB taxonomy): domain Bacteria; phylum Myxococcota_A; class Polyangia; order Polyangiales; family Polyangiaceae; genus PMG-095. The sequence continues at coordinate 1,642 of DASQDA010001066.1, read as the reverse complement.
CGAGCGTGAGCACTGCGGCATAAGTGACGAACCGCGAATCCAGCCCGACTGCCGTGGCTGCGACGAACGCCACCGCTATGAGCGCTATGAGAGCCAAGACCTGACGCTGCGTGAGACGACCCATTTCAATTCCGGGACCCAGGGTACTTTCGCGAGCGGCTCCGTAACAAGGGGCTGCGCCAAACGAACCCCCTTTTTGGAGGCTGTCCGAGCGGACTCGGGCGGCGCGCGCGGCTCAGGGAGCCGCTTCCGACACCGGCTCGACGGAGGTGATGCGGCCGTTGCTGACCATCGGGAGCTCGAAAAAGAACTCGGCGCCCCCTTCCGCCCCCTGGCGGTATCCGATGTGTCCGCCATGTTCGACCACCAAACGTTGCGCAATTGCTAGCCCCAGCCCGGTGCCATGTGGCTTGGTGGTCGCGTAGGGCAAGAACAGACGTTCCCGTACATCCGGCGCCACGCCCGGTCCGTTATCCGCCACGCTGACGCTAACGTTGAGCTCGTCCCTGGGGCGGACGTCCACCACCACGCTTGGCTCTGCTTGGCCGCTGGCCGCGTCGATTCCGTTCTGGATGAGGTTGGTGAGCACCTGGATCATCTGCCCTCGATCCGCGAGCACCAGCGGCGAGGGCTCGTGTCGAAGACGCACGCCGGGGGCACCGGCGGCATGCAGCGACACCACCGTGCGCGCCACCTCGACCAGATCGATGGGCGCGGGCTTGGGGGCTGGGAGCCGCGCGAACTCCGTGAACTCGGTAACGATGTGATTGATGCGGTTGACCTCGGCGAGCGCCGTGCGCGTGGCTTCGTCGAAGTAGTCATCGAAGGCCGGGTCATTGCGCGAGCGAAGTCGCCGCAGCGTCTCGATGGCGGCGCGGATGGGCGCCAGTGGGTTCTTTATCTCGTGGGCAACGCTGCGGGCGATCTCGCGCCACGCGGCGATGCGCTCCGTAGCGATCAAGCGCCGTCGAAGCGCGATCAGGTCGTCGAGCGCTCGGTTGAATGCGGCGGCCGATTCCTCGACCTCGCGGGGACCGTGCATGACGATGTGGCGCGGCTCGCCCAGCATGGCCTCGCGCGCCTGCCGCGCGAGCTCCACCATGGGCCGCGCAAGGCCACGGGAGAGCAGCACCGCCGCCAGGAGCGCCAGCAGCACGGTCCCACCCCCGATCAGCAGGATGGTGGCGTCGAGCTCACGCAAGGCCTCGCGCAGCGGGACGCGTGAACGCCGCGCCGTGATGGCGAGCCCCGCCACCTCTGGAATGGCGATGCGTTGTTGCATGCCAAGCTGCGATTCCTCGGCTGCATCCAGCGAAAGCGTGACGCCGTAGGCCGGCCCGATACGCTCGAGCAGCGGCTCGAGCTTGCGCGCCGCCAGGAGACCGACCCAGGTCTGCGGGTCGCTCGAGTCGCGGCGCAGGCAGGCGGCGAGCACCGCCCGCGGTTCCGACGTGCGGAGCTCCGCCAGCGCACCCTGGCGGGCCACGCGCGAGGCGATCTCGGGCATTCGTTGCCCGACCAGCGCGGCCGCGTGCGCTCCCAGCACCTCGCCGGTGTGCGTGAGCAACCAGAGCTCGTCGGTGCCCAGTGCCTTCGATAGCTCCGGCACCCGCAGGCTCAGAGACAGCCGGCGCGACTCCAG
>DASQDA010001065.1:0-8197 GCA_035634435.1 Polyangiaceae bacterium | reverse complement strand
CAGTCGAATGCCAGGCGCCGCTGCCACCTTGAGGCCGAAGCGGCGCCCGCGGCGCCCGGCGAGCTGCTCGCGCAGGCGGTGGACCAGCGTGCGACTGGGGTCGAGGCGCACGACGTCGCGCAGGTAGCGGTGCACGTACTGGTAGTACTCGGACCAGGCTCGCTGCCGCGCCGAGCCCCACGCCACGATCCGATCGATCTGGTCGCCAACCGCACGGGTGGCCTGCTCGGCTTCCGGCTGAGCCTGGGCAACGGCTAGCTCCTGCACGTCCTGCAGCGAGGTTTGCACTTCGTGCATGTCATGGAGCAGCACCTGATTGAGCTCGCGCAGCGTAGCGCTCGTGGCCTCGAGCAGCTCCTGGCAGCGGTCCAACGCGCCGAACCAGTCGGCCTCCAGTAGCTCGGCAATCTGACGCTGGAACTCCTGCTGCTGCAGGTCGAAACCGCGCTGCCGTCGCTCGATCCCCGAGACGAGGTCGAAGACGGTCACGCGCAAGGGCCCAACGACCCCACTGCGCCAGGTGTCCTTGCTGGAGGTCGCGGCTCGTGCCGCCGCGAGCACATCGGCCAGACTGCCCAGCAGGCTGCGCGTGAGCAGGGTCAGGCTCTCGTGCGTCAAGGCCTCGTCTTGTAGAAAGAACTCCACGATCCCGCTGGCGAGGCGGGTGAGGGCGTACTCGCCCGCGCGCAGCACGCCGGCGCCATCGATGCGCGCCAGCAAACGTTGATCCCGCAAGCGGCGGATCGCCGGAGTCGCTCGCTGTTTGGGTGCCTCCGGGGCGGCGCCATCCAGCGCACACACCTGCTCGAAAATGTCGATCAGCTGGTCTTCGTCGAAGGCGGTCAGCTGTGCTGCCGTACCGCGTAGGTGCAGGGCGGCAAGGAAACACAAGTCCAACGTCGATAGCTCCAGCGCAATGGCGCGACGCGACAGAGCGGCTAGAACTTGCTTTGGGTCAGACGGAGTGGACGACACGCAAACGGCTCGGGCGCGAGGGGCCCGCGCTTATACGATCGCCGCGAGCGGAGTGCACACGCCGCTCACCTGCGGGCGGCAATCCCGCTGCGGAGCCGCCTTTGGACCCGCTGCGTGCCGCCCAGCGCCTGCTCCTGCTCGGCGCAGACGCTGCGGTGAGGCTTTGTCTCGTCGCGCGGAGCTCGAGCACCTGCCCGTCGCCGCTGCGGATTCGTTTGTCGCATCCACCGCGGTCCACCTCGGGTATAAGCTGCCCTGGTGATGGCGAGAGCTGCCGACGCCTGGTTCGTCTACATCGTTCGCTGCGCCGACGCGAGCTTGTACACGGGTATTGCGCGCGACGTGGCGACACGTTTGAAGGCGCACGAAAGCGGGCGTGGCGCTCGCTACACCCGCTCGCGGGGTCCGCTCGAGCTGTGCGCAGTGCGGCGCTGCAAGAGCAAGGGCGAGGCGCTCCGCCTGGAGCTCTCGGTGAAGCGCCTGAAACGCGCCGAGAAGCAGCGCTTGCTGGAGGGTCGGCGGTTTGCGGCATTCGCGCGGGCTTGCGCAACCACGACCGCTGCGAGCTGATCGCCCCACGCTGACCCTGGGCCATGGCATGCTTGCCCGGTGAGCAAGGCATTCACCAAGGAGGACCAGGACGCAGCGCCGCTTCTAGTTCCGGCGCGAGCGCCACTGCCCGACGGGACGCCGAACTACGTCACCGAGCGTGGGCTGGAGCTGCTCCAGGAGGAGCGCCGAGCACTGGACGCCGAGCACTTACGCCTGCAAGCCAGCTTGGACGGATCCGAGCGAGCTCGCGCGCTGTCGCTGCTCAACCAGCGGATTTACGAGCTCGAGCAGCGTCTGAGTAGTGCCCTGCTCGTCGATTCCGCGCTGTCGCACCCCGAGGTGCGCTTCGGCGCCTGGGTCAGGGTCCGGACCTCGGACGGTGTCGAGCAGCGCTACCGGATCGTCGGGGTGGACGAAGCCGATGCCAAAGCAGGCCTGATTGCGTTCGTGGCGCCGATGGCACGCGCACTGCTCGGACGGCGCGTGGGGGAGAGCACGGTTCTGCAAAGCCCCCGCGGCGCGGAGGAGCTCGAGCTCGTCGGTGTCGCGTATAGCGGCGATGACGTTCTTTCGTGACCCATCTTGCTCCCGGGCCGGCTCAATAAGATAGCCAAGGTTTGCTCACGCGACGGCCCCTCCACTCCACATACAGGAAGCGTTCATACTTATGAAGCATTCAGCACGTCGAAACCGAGCGGCGCTCGGGGTCGCCTGTCCCTTCTGCGGGGAAGCAGACGAGGTCTTCGTCGATCTCGGCGGGGGTGAGCAGCAGATCTACACCGAGGATTGTGCGGTGTGCTGTCGACCCCGCGTCGTGCACGTGGAGCCCTCCGAGCTCGGCGGTGAGCCCCATGTGTGGCTCGAGCGCGGGGAATAGGCAGCCGCTAGGGTGCCTACCGGACGCGATAGGCTTCGTAAAGCTTGCGCGTTCCGCTGCGCCATGAAGTGAAGATCAGGTAGCCGAGGTCCTGCGAAACCGTCGGGTCGGTGTCCGACTCGGAGGAGTTGAGCTCGCTCAGGGCGACAGGCTCCGGGAAGGCCTCGCCCGCGCGACCGCGGCGCGCCCAGTAAAGGTCCTCCGAGCCCTGGCGGGTGGAGCTCAGGAACACGACCCGGCCGGCCTCGGCAACGAACGGCTCCAGATCGCCCTGGCTCGTGTTGACCCCCCGCAGGCTCTGCAGCGGTCCCCAGGCTTCGTCGCGCGCCCCACGGGTTGAGAAGTAAATATCGTCCTCACCCGCGCCGCCCTCCCGCGTTGCGCAGACCACCGCGAACGTCTCGGCGGCGGTGAGGCCCAGCCCGTAGGTGCCCGCAAGCTCGGGCACGGGTACCGGCGTTGCCCACGGCTCGTTCAGCGAAGGTCGCGACGAAAACCAGGTGCGTCTTCCTTGCTCGCCGCGTCCGCTGGAAAACCAGATGCGCAGCCCGTCGAGAGAGACGTAGGGCGTCACGTCGTCCACGGACGAGTTCAACTCGGTGACCCGTACCGGGCTCGTCCAGGGCGCTGTGACGCTCTCACGCCGCGAAGACCAGATATCCTTGTTGTCTTGCCGGTCGGAGACGAAGAAGAGCTCCAGCAGATCACCGGTAAAGGTGGCGTCCTCGTCCGAGTTCTCCGGCGAGGCAAGCTCGGCAATGAGCTTGGGTGGGCTGTATTCCAGCTGCGTCGGCACCCCCGCGTCGCCGGCCAGCGCCCGAACGCTTCCGAGCAGCTCGTGCCGATCGGAACAAGCCGTTTCCAGCGCGAGCACCGCCAGCAGTAGGGCCAAACGATTTGGATCGGAACGCATCGCTCGCTTCTGGGCGCAGTGTAGCGCCGGGGAGCGTCATGACGAGACTTCAGCGCGGATCTGGACTGCCGCCGGTCGTGGTGGCTCACGGTCAGGTGCCGTAGATCCAACGTTGCTTCTTCGTGCGTCGACGCCCCTCGGCAGGAAAGCAGCGCCACGTCCTGTGCCTCGAGCGTGTCGACGCTACCCAGAAGGAGCGCTGCCGGTGGGAGCTCTACTCCGCTGTTCAGGCGGCCGCGAAGCGGCGGGTGACTTCGCGGTGCCGCATCCGTTGCCACGGCGCCGGAAAGTTGCAGCGATGCGAGCCGCGCGCGAGCGAAAGGGTTTCGCTCGCTGCTATGCTCCGCGCCATGGAAACCGACTTCTCGCAGCTTCACCTCTCTCCGGCGCTCCTGGAAGTGGTGGCAGAGCTCGGTTTACAGCGGCTCACTCCCATCCAAGCACAAAGTATTCCCGTGTTGCTGTCGGGAAGCGACCTGATCGGCCAATCGCAGACTGGCAGCGGCAAAACGTTGGCGTTTGCGCTGCCAATGCTCGAAAAGCTTCGGCTGGACACTCGTGAGGTGGGAGCCCTCGTGCTCTGCCCAACCCGGGAGCTCTGTGCGCAGGTTGCCCGTGAGCTACGCAAGCTCGGTCGTCGGCAGCCAGGCCTGGCGGTTCTGGTGCTGGCAGGTGGCGAGCCGGTGCGGCCGCAAGCGGAGGCGCTCGAACGGGGCGTGCACGTCGTGGTGGGAACTCCGGGCCGTGTCTTGGACCACCTGCGGCGACGAACGCTCAAGGTGCATCGCGTCGCTACCGTGGTGCTCGACGAAGCCGATCGCATGCTCGACATGGGCTTTCAAGAAGAGATGGAGAAGATCCTGAAAGCCCTGCCTCCCGCGCGGCAGACGGCGTTCTTCTCGGCCACCTTCCCCGAAACCATCGATGCGCTGAGTCACAAGTACCAGAAGAACCGCGTGCTGGTGCGCATCGAGAAGGAGGAGAGCCTGGACATCCGTCAGCTTCTCGTGATGGTCGAGCCAGAGGACAAGCTGAACGTCTTGCTGCGCGTCCTGCAGACCCACGCTCCCGAGTCGGCGCTGGTGTTTGCCAACCTCAAGGTCACGGTCGCACAAATCGAGAAGGTTCTCCTCGCAAACGGCATGAGCGCTGCGTGCCTGCACGGCGATCTGGAACAGACCCAGCGCGACCGGGTGATGGCGAAGTTCCGCAACGGCAGCACGCGCGTGCTGATCGCGACGGACGTTGCTGCGCGGGGTCTCGATGTGCAGAACCTCGATCTGGTCGTCAACTACGACCTACCCAATCAAACCGAGGTCTACGTGCATCGCATCGGACGCACCGGCAGAGCCGGCAAGACGGGCCTGGCGGTCTCGCTTGCCACTCGGCACGAGCAGGAGACCCTCGACGCCATCGAGCGCTACACGGCGATCGCGCTCGAGCGCAGCGCTGCTGCGCCGACCGCAGGGCGAGCGGCGCCGACAGCCGCTCGGGCCATCCAGCACGCCAAGATGGACACCCTGCGGATCTCCGGAGGACGCAAAGACAAGCTTCGCCCGGGCGATATTCTGGGCGCGCTGACCGGCGAGGCCGGTGGGCTCTCCAGCGAGGACATCGGCAAGATCGAGATTCACGATCACTTCGCTTACGTGGCTGTAGCCAAGAGCGTGAGCCAGGCCGCTCAGCGGAGCTTGAAAGAAGGACGCATCAAGGGGCGCAGGTTCCTCGTGGCGCTGGTAGAGTGAGGGGCGAAGGCGCTCCCTCCACTAACCGGCCGCGCGGCGCCGCCCCTCACGAGGTATGCTTGGTGCGCATTGCCTCTCGTCACTGCTTTTCTGGTGGGTCCACTCGTGCTCGGACAGGCGCTGCATGTGCACGGGACAGCAGAGTGCCCTGCAGCGGCCGACGTCGAGGCGCGACTCCACGACATTCTCGATTTTCGCAGCGCCGCTGACCTGAAAGAGCGCGCGCTCGTGGAGCGCAATGGGGACGCCGTGCGTGTGTCGCTGACCGGCGCCGACGCCCACGTGATCGGAGAACGCACGCTGGCAGTCCAAGGTAGCTGTGAGGACATGGCGCGCGCGGCGGCGGTCGTGCTGGCCACCTGGATCGGCGATGTTCATCCGGAGTTCGTCCGCCCCTTGCCGTCCGCCGAGCCCGAGCCGGCCCCACCCGCCGAGCCACCAGCGGCAGTGCCGCCCGCTCCCGCAGCGACCACGCCGCCCTTCGTGGCAAAGCCCGCCGTAGCGGCGGGTCCCGAGCTCACGCGCCCAGCCGCGCTGGAGACCCCACGCAGCAGCAACCGCTGGGAGCCAGGAGCTGGGCTGGGCGTGGGCATCGACGCTTCGGGAGCTCTGACGCCGCTGTTTACCCTAACCGGGATCTGGGCCCCCCCGGGGTTTGGTTGGGGGGCCGCGGTGACGCTGATCCTCACCGGTGTTCGGGAACAAGCCCTCGAGCCCGGCGCCGTCCGCTGGTGGCGCTGGCCTCTGCTCGTGGGGCCGACGCTGCGTCTGGCCCCCTCGGGAGCCAACGTGGAGCTGTCGGCCGGCGCCGCGTTGGCCTGGCTTCACTTGAGGGGTGAAGGCTTTGAGCCCAATCGTGGGGCCGACGACGTCAGCTTTGGCTCGTTCGCCGCGCTCCGTCTGGCGGCGAGCTCGGGCCGCTGGCGGCCCTTCGTGGCCACCACAGGCGTCTTCTGGTTACGCAGCGCGACGGCCCAGACCAGCGCCGAAACGGGGAACGAGACGCGCCTGCCCTCGCTCGACGTCTTGCTGACCGCTGGCGCCGCCTTCGACCCTTGAGCTCAACCGAGCTGACTCCGGTTGTAAGGTGCCGTGAGGCCGCGCCACATAGAGAGGGTCCGAGGCAGGAGCTGCACAATGCGATTATTCCTCTCAGCGGTGGTGTTTGGGGTCTGGGGTGGGTCTCTGGCTTGCTCAGCGCGTTACGACGTCGGCGTCGAGCCTGACGAGGCCGGTGGGCGGGCAGGAGGAAGTGTGAGCAGCGGCGGGGCAACCGCGGACGGGGGAAAGGCGGGGGGCACCGTCCCCGGGGGAGGAGGGTTCGCAGGCTCTCCTCTCCCGGGCACTGCAGGCGCCTCCTTCGGGCCAAGCAAGTGTTCCGTTGCGCAAACCGCCAGCTCGCAGCCGCTGAGCCAGCCCTCGCAGGTGATCTGGGAGCGTATCAGCCGCTTCTTGTTCGACGAAGTCGTGCAGCCTCCGGAGCCTCTCCCAGCCCGGGCCTCGGCGACGTGGGCGGGCGAAACCGTCGCGCGCCTGCTCGCCGGCGAGGTGCAGGGTGTCTCCCCCGAACCCACCGCCGGATTGGCTCGACGGTGGAGGGAGTGGGCCCCCGAAAGCACGGCAGTCTTTTTCGCCGAGCAGCTGGCGGCGCCCGACGCTCGGCTGGGAACACTCTGGGCGCTGCCACTGAGTGCGCGGGAGCCGCAGCGGCTCGGCATCATGGCCGACGCTGCGCTGCTACGCACCGTGCCAACAATCTCGGGGCGGGGGAGCTGGCTCAGGCGGTACGCACTGTGTAGTGCAATACCGGCGCCGCCTGCCGGCACGCCGACGAGCCTGGAGCCCCAGCCCGGCATGACGCGCCGTGAACAGCTGCAGAGCGAGCTGTCGGACCCGACATGCGCCTCGTGTCATCAACTCACGGATCCTCCCGGCTACTCTCTGGAGCATTACGACGCGCTCGGGCGTTACCAGGAATTGGACAATGGGCTGCCTATCGATAGCTCGGGTACGCTCCAGGGCAACGATGACACGTTCGTCTTCGCCGACGCCGCCGAGCTGGCGCAGCAATTCGCCGTGTCGTGTGACGTTGCTCACTGCTTCGCGTATGAATTGCAGACAAACGCGCTGGCATCTGCGGGGCAGCTGTCGCCCGACAACAGCTATGCCGAGGAAGGCCAGCTGGAAGTCGACAGGATCGCAGGCGCTTTCGTGACCAAGAACTTCTCCATCGCCGCCGCCTTGCGCGCCGTCGTCGAATCGCCGAGCTTCTTACGTTGAGCAAACTGTCGCTGCCATGACGTCAGCCCTCCTCAGTTTCCAAGGCTCCGACGAGGAGGCCAGGTGGAACGCGCTGCTGAGCGCGGCCTCGCCTGAGGCTTCCGGGGTTCGCGCTAGTGGCAGCTCGATGGCCATTGCGAGCGCGCCAGGTCCGATGAGCGCGCAGGTGCCAGTGGCGGAAGAGCTGACTGAGGAGCTGGACGCAGACCGGCTGTATCGCGAGTATGCAGCCCTCGTCTCCTGCTGGATTCGGCGGCTCGATCGCTCGGGGGACACACAAGACACGCTCCACGAGGTGTTCCTGGTCGCCTTGCGCCGTCTGCACGAGTTCAGGGGCGATTCGAAGGTGAGTACGTGGCTCTACTCGATCACCGTGCGTGTCGTCAGCGGGCGCCGGCGCAAGCAGCGCTGGCGTCGCCTGTTGTGGGCCCGCTGGGAGCCGTCGCTCAGTCCTTCGGAGCACGCGGAGCCGGCGGCTCTGCTCGCGCTACAGCAGGAGCAGGCAGCGGCCAGCGTCTACGCCATTCTCGATCGCATGTCCGAGCGGGACCGCAACTTGTTGATCCTGTTCGAGCTCGAAGGATTGCGCGTGGATGAGCTGGCGCTCGTCCTGGGCATCTCCAAGAACAGCGTGTGTGTTGGGCTTCATCGCGCTCGCGAGCGTTTCAAGCTTGCTTACGCCAAGGGTCAAGGGCAGCCAACGGGCGGAGGCGAGCGTGTCGAGAAACCCTGATCCGAGCTGGCGCGAGCTCGAGCCCTGGGCCAAGGGCGCTTCGGAGGACGCGCTCGATCAGCAGCTGGGCGCGATTCTTCGCTCAGTGCCGGAGCCTGAGGCGCTTTCCGAAGTGGAGTTGG
>DASQDA010001064.1:0-5058 GCA_035634435.1 Polyangiaceae bacterium | reverse complement strand
CGACCGCTGGGGGCGCCGCGTTCGAGCAGCGCACGCAGCTCGGCAATGTCCGTGACCAGGCTGTACTCGCTGACGGGCACCACGTCCACGGTCGGCGGCGCCTCGGGTACAGGCGTTATCACGCTTTCGGGGCTGGGGCGTGCCGCAGGAGCCGACTCGCTTTCGAGCGCCGCCAGCTGCCGGTGAAACCCAAGCTCGGCATACAGCTGCTTCAGCACTGGAATGTCGCGCTCGGGCCGCTGGAACTTGATGAGGTCGAACGCGCAGGGGCAATCCTCCTTGAGCGAGACGAGGCGTTGACTCATGAAGGCTTGCTCGCGGTTGTTGGTGAGCGCCTCCCGCAGGGCCTTTCGCTGGATCTGCTCCAGGTTTTGATAGATTTGCTCGAGGGTACCGTAAGTGTTGAGCAACTCCTTGGCGGTCTTCGGCCCCACCGAGGGTACGCCGGGAATGTTGTCCGAGCTGTCGCCCGTCAGCGCCAGCCAGTCCCGGACCTGATCCACGCGAACGCCAAAGCGCTCTTCCACCTCGGGCACGCCAAACACGCGGTCGCGCATGGTGTCGTAGAGCACGACGTCGCTGCCGACCAGCTGCATGAGGTCCTTGTCGGCGGCCACGATCACCACACGGATGCCCTTTGCACGCGCCTCGCGGACGCAGCTAGCGATCAGGTCGTCGGCTTCGACGCCGTCCTGCTTCAACACCGCCACATTGAAGGCGCGGACTACCTGTTCGCAGCGCTCCAGCTGGCGACAGAGATCCTCCGGGGAGGGGGGGCGGTTCGCCTTGTAGCCAGGGAAGATGTCCTTGCGGAAGGTCTCGCGGCCGCTGTCCAGCGCGGCGGCGAACAACATCGGTCGACGCTCCCGGAGCAGCCGCTCGAGCATGCTGACGGTGCCGTGAACGGCCTGGGTCAGCTCGCCCGAGGGGCTGGAGAGCGGAGCGATCGCGTGGTAGGCGCGCAGGACATAGCTCGACAGGTCGACCAGATAGAGCACGTCGGGTGCTCCTGCGGGAAATAGCTCCGTCGCCATGGAGGGCCTTTAGTGCCACCCCCCGAAGGTCACAATCCCGACCACCCCTGCGTGCGCTGGCCAAGCCGCCGCGATAGCCGTGCAACGCTCGGCGTCACCAATTCGGCACACGCCAGCCGCCAGCCCGTTACCACCAGGGCGCAGCATTCCGGGATGGACGTGGCAGCCCTGGACCTGGGTTCTAACTCGTTTCATCTGCTGGTTGCCCGCGTGCGGGGTGGGTTGCCCCCGGAAAAGCTGACATCGAGCAAAGAAACCCTGCGCTTTGGCGAGTCGGTTCATCGCACGGGCTCGATTGCGGAGGATAAGTTCGCTCGGGGCATCTCGACCCTGGAGACCATGCTGGCGATTGCCCGGTCGTTCGGTTGCGAACGCATCGCGGCTGTGGGCACCAGCGCTTTGCGGGACGCTAGCAACGGCTCGGCGTTCCTCGAGAAGGCGCGGCAGCGCTGCGGCATCGAAGTGGACTTGTTATCGGGCGACGAAGAGGCGGAGCTCGTCTACCGCGGCGTCTCGAGCGCCAACTACGACCTGCCGGCGCGCCTCGGCATCGTCGACATCGGTGGCGGCTCCGTCGAGATAGCGGCAGGGCAGAGCCAGGTCTGTGAGCTCGTGCGCAGCTTGCCGCTCGGCTTTCTGAGGCTCGGGCGGGTGCAAGGCATCGCTGAGAGCCGCGCCGTGTCCGCGAAGGTCAATGCCGGGGCCGCGGAAGCGGTTCGCTGGCTGCGTGCCTACCGCCCTGCCGGGTGGGTGTTCACCGGTGGAACGGCGCGGGCCTTCGACGGGGTGGCTCGCCGCCTGTATCCAGCGAGCGCTGCGGCGCTATCCGCAGCTGCCGTACAGCGCGTGGCCACAGCGATCGCGGTGGCGGACGGCGGGCGTCTGCGCGAGCTCGGGGTGCCGCTTGCACGGCTGGAGACCTTTGCTGCGGGAGTCGCGGTGCTGGCTGCGTTCGTTGAGCAGGTGGGGGCGCCCTCGATTCGGATCTGTCGCGCCGGCTTGCGAGAAGGGGTGGTCGCCCGTGAGATTGAAGCCGCGGAGCGTGAGCGACTCGGGCTTGGGCGCAACCGCCGCGCGCTCGGCGATCGCGCGCTCGGCGTCTCCGTTTGAACCGTCGCCTCCGGCTGGCCGGGGCGTGAGCGCGCCTCGTGGAATTGACCGGCCACTAGCGCTTACGGCCCATCAGAGGCGCTTTCTCGCGTGAAGTCGCGCAGCTCGCGCCGACACGAACATGCAACGTTTTACAAGCGCATGACAATTCAGCACATCAGCGCTGTTAGTGGACAAATCGTCCATGTACATCGTACTCGTCGGTCTCTACTGCGCTGTCCTGCTCGTCTTGTGCTCGTATGGTGTCCATCGGGCGCATCTGGTGTTCGCTTGCCTCCGGCATCGCCGCAAGCTGCTGACCCTGAGCCGCACGGTCGAGGTGGCAGACGAGCTGCTACCGCACGTCACCGTCCAGCTTCCGTTGTACAACGAGGCGACGGTGACGCGCCGTCTGATCGAAGCCACGGGCAATCTGGACTACCCGGCTGATCGCCTCGAAATCCAGGTGCTGGATGACTCCACGGACGAGACCGTGGCGATCGCGTCGAATGCGGTGAGCGCGTTGCGAGCCCGCGGCATCGACGCGGTCTATGTGCGTCGACCCGATCGACACGGCTACAAGGCGGGCGCCCTCGACTACGGCTTGAGCAGCGCCAAGGGCGAGCTCATCGCGATTTTCGACGCTGATTTCGTGCCTCAGCGCTCCTTCCTGCGCGACGTCGCCGGCCACTTTCAGGACCCGCAAATTGGCATGGTGCAGACGCGGTGGGGTCACTTGAACCGCTCGGCCAGCCTGCTGACACGAATCCAAGCTTTGATGCTCGACGGTCATCATCTGGTCGAGAATCGTGCCCGCTACGCCACGGGCTGCATGTTCAACTTCTCTGGCACCGGTGGCATCTGGCGGCGCCGTGCCATCGACGACGCTGGCGGCTGGCAGCACGACACGCTCACCGAGGACCTGGACCTTTCCTACCGCGCGCAGCTCGCCGGCTGGCGCTTCGTCTATCGAGCCGACGTGCTGACGCCGGCGGAGCTGCCGGAAGACATGTCGGCGTTCCGAGCCCAGCAATACCGATGGGCGAAGGGCACCGTGCAGACCGCGCGCAAGCTGCTGGGCCGCGTGCTCCGCTCCGAGCTGAGCTTTGGCAAGCGGGTCGAAGCGGCGTTTCACATGCTCCCGCACTTCGCGTACCCGATGATGGTGCTGCTCACGTTGATCTTGCTTCCCGCCTTGATCTTCATGCCGGCGACCGATGTTCGCACGCTGCTGCTCATCGATCTGCCCCTGTGTATCGGCGCGACCGGATCGCTTGCCACCTTCTACTCCATGGCCGAAGTCGCGCAGGGACGTTCCGCCTGGAAGGCGATCAAGAAGCTACCCGTGCTGATTGCGGTAGGTGCAGGCCTCGCGCCGCACCTCACGAGCGCGGTCTGGGACGGGTTGCGGTCGATGTCGGGTGAGTTCGTGCGCACGCCCAAGCGCGGCGTCTTGCAGGGCCGTTATCGGCAGGGCGCGAAGCTGCCCTGGGCGGAGATTGCGCTCGGCTTGGTCAGCGCCGCGAGCGTCGTTGCCTCGGTCGAAACGGGCCATTGGTTCGCCACGCCGTTCGCCGCTCTCTTTTGCGCGGGCTACAGCTACGTTGCCGTTCTCGTGGTCCAAGAGCAGGTTCTCGGCACACGCGTCGCGCTGCCGCAGCCCGCAGCGGAGCCCGCTTCGGAGCCTTCCGAGCTCGTGCGCGCGGCCTAGACCGGCGAACGGGACACGGGTGGCCGGAGCGACCAGGCCGGCCGCAGCCACGGAGACGGAGCAACGGAGACCGAGCGCCGGAGAAAGGAGCCGGGAGCGGGGTCTCAGCCCCCAGCTTTCGGGCCCGGACAGGCGGCCCGGCGAGTCGGCAAGCTCTCGGGTTGGCGGAGCTTACGTATGGACTTCCCGATGCACGACGCTTAGACTTCACGTCTTGTCTGGCGCCGCGCTTGCAGCATCACGGCTCGGCCTTTCACCTGTAGTAGGCAAAGGATGACCAAGGCCGAGATCGTCCATGCGGTTTACACGCGGCTTGGCGGGTTTTCGAAGAAGGAGTCGGCCGACCTCGTCGACTTGGTTTTCGAGACCATGAAAGAGACTCTCGGACGGGGAGAAAAGATCAAGATCTCCGGCTTCGGCAACTTCGTGTTGCGCGACAAGCGCCAGCGCCAAGGCCGGAACCCGCAGACGGGCGATCCGATCACGATCACCGAACGAAGGGTGCTCAACTTCAAGGCTAGCCAGCTGCTGAAGCAAGCGCTCAACGACGAGCTCGGCGACACACCGGACGTCGAATCGAGCGCCGGCGGCGGAAGCGGCGGGCTCTGACCCTCGCGTCACCCTCTTGAACCGTTCGGGAAAGCCACGTGTCCGAGGATCAGCTTTCAGACATTCCGGTCAAGCTCTACTACCGCATCGGAGAAGTGTCTCAGATTGTCGGAGTGGAGCCGCATGTGCTTCGCTACTGGGAGTCCGAGTTCCGCTCTATTCGTCCCCAGAAGTCGCGCAAGGGGCAGCGTATCTACTCGCGCCGCGACGTGGACAAGCTGCTCAAGGTCAAGGACCTGCTGTACACGCACGGCTTCACGATTGCGGGAGCGCGCAAGCGCCTGCGCGATCCGGCACCCGAGCTGGAACCCACGGTCGCGACGGTGGTGGCCCCGCTGCCGGTCGCCGCGCCCGAGCCCCAAGCCCGGCGTGTGCGCCCACTGCTGCATGACCTGCGCAGCGAGGTCTGCGCAATGCTCGTGGAGCTCGAAGCTGCCGCTGCAGCACGAGGCTGAGTCGCACGGGGCGCACGGCTGCCTGCTCGGACGTGAGATGTCCCAGCCGAGCTTGACTTCGCTCGGGCGCGCGACCACATGCGAGGTCGAACCAAGGAGGGCCGTCCATGGCCGAAGGGCTCAATCGAGTAATGCTGCTAGGAAACTTGGGCGCCGACCC
>DASQDA010001063.1:0-2644 GCA_035634435.1 Polyangiaceae bacterium | reverse complement strand
TTTTCCAGGATGCTCTAGAATGAAGCCCGCATGAGCGCTCCGCAGGATCCACGTCAGGTCGCGCCGGACGCGACGTTTCGCGTGTGCAGCACCTGCCGCAAACCCATCGTCTTTGGCGCGCCGTACTATCGTTGTAGCGTTTCGACCTGCAACCGGGCGCGCCTCGCCTTGTTCTTTTGCTCGGTGCCCTGCTGGGACGCGCATGTCCCGGGCGCGCGCCATCGCGACGCCTGGGCGGAGCAGGCGCAGGCTCCGACCCGCGAGCAGCAGCAGGCTGCCGAGCGTGCCGAGCGCGAAGCCCTCGCGCGAAGCGCGGACGAAAAGCTCGCGCGCGAGCGCCGAGCCGCCACCCAATCCATCGGAGGCAACGTGGAGCCGCAAGGGGAGATCCCGCACGATATCTTGCTCGTGGTGTCGAAGCTGAAGGCTTACATCCGCGCCCGATCGGGCTTCAACACGTCCGATGGCGTCGTGGACGCGCTTTCCGATCACGTCCGGCAGCTGTGCGACGGCGCGATCGAGCGGGCGAATGCCGAGGGCAGGAAAACAGTGCTCGACCGTGACTTCAAGCCGTTGCTCAAGCTCGGCACCTGAAGCGCGAGCGCCGGCTTGCCACGCCGCGATTCGCCACGGCTCGCGCGACAGAGCCTCAGCTGAGCCGCGGAGAAGGACTGCACGCGGCGAGGGCGCGCTGAACAAGGTGCGAATTCGCACGACTGCGGCGCGGCCGCACTGGCGTCCGTGCTCGGCTTCTCGCGTCGCCCAGTCAGCCCTGCAGTGGTCGAAAAGCTAGCTGAACGGCAACCCGAGCAAGGCATCCGCGTCGCCGCGCTCCAACAGGTGGCCGAGCGGAACGGCTTGATGGCTTTTGTGTTCTACGGCGTCTTCGACGGTCTGTGGCACGCGCTCCGGCAGGGGCGGGCCACGATCGTGGGCGTGGCCAAGCCCTACAGCGCCCGGCGCGCCTTGGCCCACTACGTAGTCGTCGGCTATCACCCAAAAGCGGCTCGTGTTGACCATGGATCCTGGCCACGGCTTGAGGGAGAACAGCTTGCAGGGCTTTCCTGCGGAATGGGAGCACACCCAGCGCCTTTTCGCTGGTCGTGTTCGAGCCTCCATCAAAGTAACACCCCGGCCACACACGCCACCAGGCACGTCGCCAGCAGGCCACCGAACATGGCGCGCAGTGCCAGTCGCGAGAGGTCGGCGCGCCGCTCGGGAGCGAGGCTCGCGTAGCCGCCAATCTGGATGCCGATGCTGCCGAAGTTCGCGAACCCGCACAGCGCATAGCTCGCGATCAGACGCCCGCGCGGCGTCAACCACTCCGGGTCACGGCCGAGTTGTTCGGCCAGCTGCGAATAGGCCACGAACTCATTGAACACCGTCTTCTGACCGAGCAGGCCGGCCACCTTGAGCACGTCACCGCTCGGCACTCCGAGCAGCCAGGCCAGCGGCGCGAAAAGCCAGCCAAACAGGCGCTCCAGACTGAGCTGGGCTCCCAGAAGCTCGCCGAAGGCGCCGAGCGCAGCGTTGACGAGGGCCGTCAGTGCAAGGAACACGATCAGCATCGCTGCCACGTTGACCGCCAGTTTGACGCCATCACTCGTCCCGCTGCTGATCGCGTCCAGCACGTTGGCGGAGGTCCGCGGCAGCGGCGCCACGTCCGTTCCACTCGTTTCAGCGACCTCGGTTTCGGGAAAGATGAGCTTGGCGATGACGAGCGAGGCTGGCGCGCTCATGACGCTACACGCTATCAGGTGGCCGGCGATGCCGGGCACCTGGTTCTGCAGCATGACCACGTAGGCTGCAAGCACACCGCCAGCAGTGGTGGCGAACCCGGCTACCATGCAAGCCGTCAGCTCCGAGAGCGTCATGCGAGCGAGATAGGGCCGGATGATGAGCGGAGCTTCCGTCTGGCCCACGAACACGTCAGCCACGGTCGAGAAGCTCTCGGCGCCGCTCACCCGCAAGGTTCGCGACAGCCAACGCCCGGACCTTGCGATGATCCAAGGCAACACGCGCAGGTGGTAGAGGACGCTGGTGAGCGCAGAAACGAACAGGATCGTTGGCAGCACCTGGAAGGCGAAGATGAAGCCAAAGGTGTCGGACTCCGTCACCAGGCCGCCGAAGACGAAGCGAGCGCCTTGGCGCGTGTAGCCGAGCAGCGCGTCGACCGCAGCGTTAGCGAGATGAAACAAGCGCGTGAGCGGCGTCTTGAGCACGAGCACCGCCACCACCAGCAGCACCAGCAAACCGCCCCCCACGCTGCGACCACTCACTGCGCGGCGCCGCTCACGCGGGCACAGCGCCAAGGCGAGACCGAGCAGGATCAGAGCGCCCAGAGCGCTGGTGAGTCGCTCGACCATGCACGCCGGATTAGAGCAGCTCTCGCTGCGCTTGGCCATCTGTCCTACACCAGCTCACCGCCGGCCCGCTTCGACCCTTCGGTGCAAGCACCGCTTCGTGTCGTGCGCCCCCGCGCGAAACGCGCGTAGCCGACTACACCCTGCGGGCAGCGGAACGAACTGGCGATGCCGCTGTGGCCCATCGGGATGAAGATCGTAAACTGCAAATCGTCGGCGCTGGATCTGTCGCTTCGGTGGGGGCTTACTGCTATCCAGCTAGTGTGCTGAATCCAAGATTC
>DASQDA010001062.1:0-3720 GCA_035634435.1 Polyangiaceae bacterium | reverse complement strand
ATAGGATGTCGTCGCGCGTGAGCTGGCATGAGCGCGCCGCTCAATAAATACCTATTCCGATCTGCGTCGAGTCGTGCAGCCTCGGCGTGCTCGGACTTGCTACCGGCACGCGCCCGGGCAAGAAAGGGCCGACGTATGAGCCAGGCTCCTTCCTCTCCCGCAAATCGCTGGGTCCCGCCGGGTACGTACGCGCTTGCGCCGATGGAAGGCGTTACCGACGCGGCGTATCGAAAGCTCTGGACTTCGCGAGCGCTAAAAGCGGTTGCGTTCTGCGTCACCGAGTTCGTGCGCGTGAGCGATCGAACCGTGCCCGATGAATTGATCCGGCGCGCGTGTCCGGAGGTAGCCCACGGCGGCACCACACGCGGGGACGTGCCTGTTTTGCTGCAGCTACTCGGGGGTGCTCCGGAGCCGCTCGCCGCAACCGCGCAGTCTGCGATCCGCCTCGGTGCCTATGGTATCGATCTGAACTTCGGTTGCCCAGCCAGGCTCGTCAATCGTCATGACGGCGGCGCCGCGCTCTTGCGCGCTCCCGAGCGCATCGAGCGCATCGTCGCCGCCGTGCGCAGCGCCGTGCCGAGCGACCGCCCCGTCAGCGTCAAGATTCGGCTGGGCTTTGCCTCGCACGACGAAGTGGTGCCGATCGCGCTCGCCGCGGAGCGGGGCGGCGCGAGCTGGCTGACGATTCATGGTCGCACCAAGCTCGAGATGTACGGCCCACCCGCAGACTGGTCCGCCATCGGCAGCGCGCGGGCAGCACTGAGCATTGCCGTCATCGCCAACGGGGATCTGAACACCCGGCAGAGCGTGGAGCACTGCGGGGAGCTCAGCGGTTGCAAGCACTTCATGTTCGGCAGGGGGCCCATGGCAAACCCTTCACTGTTGCTCGACGACAGCTCGCAGGCTGCAGTGCCCGTGCTTCGTTTACTGGGCGGGCTGTTGCTCGAGTACCTCGAGCTGTCGGAAGCGGCCGGTAACAGCGAAGAGCGGCAGGTTGCGCGCGTGAAGCAATGGCTGACGCTGGCCATCCGGGTCAACCCCGCGCTTGCGCCTTACTTCGATTCCTTCAAGCGAACCCGCGCGCGCGCCGAGCTCTGCCGTCAGCTCGTGGCCTGAAGGGCCTCTTCAGCGCGGCCGATGAGCGCCGCAAGGAGAGGCATGCTCTGCCAGCGAAACTAGTTGCACGGGCAATCAGTTTTTGGCCGCGCTCGACGAGCCAGACTCCAGGGGATTGCTGCGCGAGCGCGGGAGCTCGGGGCGTGTGGTTGAGGCACAGCCAGCGTTCGCCTGGCGCGGAACCTGTGTCGCGGCGGATGGCGGTATGGGCTTGCCCAAGGACGTGCTCGCCGAGCAGCGCGCCCGTCCAATCGAGGGCAACCCGATACTGCACATGGCTTATTCGCTGCTGTCCAATCGCGTGCACGCCTGTTGCACGCCTCCCATGAGAGTCGTCAGTAGTGGCCCGTGCTACGGATTTGACGAACGAATTCGCGAAGACCCCCGCGGCCGCGCGCCCCAAATAGCCTGGCCGTCGCGCAGTGATTGCCCCCGCCAGGGGTGTGGAAACGGTTCCGGAAAGGACGGAGATTTCCGGGAGCGGGGAAAGCTTCGCGCGCTGCGGCACGCCTTTTTTGTCACATTGCAGCCCGACTCACGCTCTCCGAGCCACGTGCCGACGAATTTACGTTGCGCGGGGGTCCGACTTTGGACAAACCACAGCCCATGCGCACTCAGGTTGGCGGCTTCGCTTTGGCAGGGATCTTTCTTATGATCGCGAGTTGTTCTGGTGGCGAGGAGCCCGGAAGGCCGCCTGGTACGAACGGAGGCGCCTCTAATGGCGGCAGCGGCGGCAGTGGGATGCCGGGTTGCTCGTCAGCGCTCGCGAGCTGCGGCAGCGCTTGCGTCAACCTGCAGACCGATGTCAACAACTGCGGGGCGTGCAACACCAAGTGCGCGACAGGTCAGAGCTGTTCGGCCGGCAAGTGTGAGTGCGCGGGTGGGCTCGCTGCCTGCGGTAGCAGCTGTGTGAACATGCAGTCCGATGGCGATAACTGCGGCGCGTGCGGCACGGTTTGCTCGGGCGGGCAGGTCTGCTCGCAAGGCCAATGTGCGGCGGGCTGTGCAGCGGGCGAGATGCCGTGCGGGAACAGCTGCGCCAACACGATGACCGACGCCACCAACTGCGGCTTTTGCGAGAACAAGTGCGCGGGCGGCCAGGCGTGCACCAGCGGCTCTTGCGGTTGCGGTCCGGGTCAGGCCACTTGCAATGGCGCGTGCGTCGACGTGATGGCCAATGCCGCGAACTGCGGCACCTGCGGCACCATGTGCGGCAACGGCCAGACCTGCTCCGCTGGCAAGTGCACGGGTGGCTCGGTGGGCACCGGCGGCACGACCGGCACTGGCGGTAGCGGCGGCTCGGGTGGCAATATGCCCAGCGGCGGCTCGGGGGGCGGGACGACGGTGAGCCGCAATGGCTGCGAGACCAAGGCGGGCCTCATCGCTGACTTCGAAGAGGGTCCCGGAGAAAAGGGAGCTCCGGCGTTCATCGCCCACGAGGGTCGCACCGGCGGCTGGGAGATGTTCAACGACAAGACCAGCATGACGCAGACGATGGCGGTCGAGCCGTCCGGCGGCACCGCCGCTTGCGACAAGCACGCCCTGCACGTGAAGGGCTCGGGCTACACCATGTGGGGCGCCGGCTTTGGCTTCAGCTTCAGCGGCCCGCCCACGGCTCCGATGCCCTACAACGCGAAGGCGCAGATGTTCACGGGCATTCGCTTCAAGGCGAAGCTCGGTGCCAGCGCGGATCCGAAGTCGGCGGTGCGCTTCAACATCGCAACGCCGTGGACGGAAGCAGCCGTCAACCCGGGCGGCACGTGCATGCCGACCGTGGCCACGCCGGAGAAGGCGGCGACGGCTTGTTATCAGCACGTGGGCCGCTTCTTGCCGCCCGGCGCGGGCGCGGGCGAGCTGACGCAGACCTGGCAGACCTACAACTTCTGCTTCGATCGCGATCTGTACCCGCTGTCGTTGCCGAGCAATCTGACCAACGAGCAGCGAGACAACATCGCCAGCAGCATGCTGAAGGTGCAGTTCCAGTTCAATCAGGGCAAGGACTACAGCGGACCGTACACCACGATGTATCCCGCCTTCCCCAAGTCGCTGCCCTTCGACTTCTGGCTCGACGACGTCTCGCTGTTCACGGGCGAGTGCCCGACCATGACGCCGAACACCAATAACGGCATGCCGGCCAAGCCGTTCCCGCAGAATGCGAACGTGGGCACCTGCGTGCCGGCGACGGGCGCCGCGAGGTTCGCGACGGCGATTGCTCAAGCGTACGCGCGGTGGACGACCAAGTTCGTTCGTAACAATACCATCGTGGCGCCCGAGCAGCAGAATGCCGTCACCTCGGAGGCCATGGGCTACGGGATGATGATCGCCGCGGCGATGGGCGACAAGGCGGCGTTCGACAAGTTCCACGCTTACGTCATCCAGCAGGGCGGGACTGCTGGGGGCCTCATGACCTGGAAGCAGCCAGGCGGGAGCGGCTCGGCAAGCGACGGGGATATCGATATTGCTTACGCACTGCTCATGGGCCACGCGCAATGGCCCGCCGCCGGGTACAAGGCAGCCTCGGACGCAATGGCGGCAGCGATCCTTCGCGACGATATCGTCAGCAACGTGGTTCGAGGTGGCAGCACTTTCAAAACCGCGCCCTTC
>DASQDA010001061.1:0-6622 GCA_035634435.1 Polyangiaceae bacterium | reverse complement strand
TTCCCCCCGCGGCAGGCGCTGCGGACAGCTACCCGACCTCGGACGTCCTCGCCCAGAGCCGCGAGCGTCAGCTCACCGAGGCGGTCGAGAAGGAGCGCCTCGGCAGCATCGAACGACTTGCCAAGAGCGGCGTTGACCGCCTGTTCAACGACGCAGCCGGGCGTCTCCGTTCGGTTCCCGATGGCGAGCAGAGAGGGCGAGCCGAGCGCAGTGTAGACGTCGCGCAGGGTGACCTTCGCGAGGTCGCAGGCCAGCGTCCACCCGCCGCCATGCCACTTCTCCGACTCGACATATCCCTGGTCACGGAGACCGGCCATCACTCGACGGAGCACCACCGGATTCGTGTCCATCGCCTTGGCGAGCACCTCGGACGTCACGGGGACGTTCTTCTGCGCCAGGTGCAAAAGGACGTGCAGCACTCCCGACAAGCGGCTGTCGCGTCTCATGTAACTTACGATGTTGCATGATTGGCGAACTGTCAAGGGGGAGGTCGCGGTACGCGTGTCGCGCCCACGCGACGACATCGGAGACGCTCACCAACTCCAGCGCGATGGCGAGTACCTCGGCTTCGCTTTTCAGATCGTGCGACGCACATCCGGGACCACTCGCACGCTCGGGGCTCTCGATGCCGCGCCCGGCGGACGAGCTGGGCGCCATGGGCTGCTCTGAGTTAGCGCGCACGCCGGTAGTGCATGGCGACCGCGCCGTTGCGGAGCGGCTTCGCCGAAACCAGCTCGAGCCGTCGCGTGCTGGGCAGCCCGCTCTGGTACAGGGTAGGGCCGTGGCCGGCGATCCTGGGGTGGACGAGGAACTTGTACTCGTCGATCAGATCCAGCCGGTCCAGCTCGGTGGCGAGCTTGCCGCTACCGAGGAGCACGCCGGTCGGCGTCGTGTCTTTGAGCTTCTGCACGCTCGTGCGCAGGTCGCCGACGATGTGGTGGCTGTTGGTCCACGGGAAATCCTTGCGCGTCGACGACACCACGTACTTCGGCTTGCTCTCCAGGTTGACGGCCCATTCCCGTAGTGCCGGCGGCGCCTCCTCGTCGCCGAGGGCAACCGCCGGCCAATAGCTCTCCATCATCTCGTAGGTGATGCGGCCCCACAGCATCGCGCCGCCCTCGTTCATGAGGCGGGTGAAGAAGGCGTGTGTTTCGTCGTCGGCGATTCCCGCTTGGTGGTCGACGCAGCCGTCGAGGGTGACGTTGATGCTGAAGGTCAAGAGTCCCATGGTGTCCTCCGTTCGAGTTACGCGACGAGATACTACGCCGAGCGGGCCGCTCACCGCCGTCGACCGAGAGCTTGCGTCCACCCGGGCTTCGCTCACGCCGACGCTCCGCGCGAGGGGCTTGCGCGCCGGCCGACCGAACTCCATTCGAAAAAGCCGCTAAAAAGGGTGTCGTTTGAGGAGCCGTTGGGAGCCAAACGCAGCGTAAACTGTGCTCGGGCGGCGGTGGGCCTCACGACTATTTGGACGACACGACTGACCTAGAGCACTCGCGAGGCTTGTCGGTCGGGGTGGAGCGCACCGTGCCGAGCCCTAGGAAACCCCTCCTCCAGCAAGCCGGCGCACTGCGCCCACGATGCCTTCGGTGACGCGTGCGAATCGGTCGAAGTCCAAGGTGTCGGCAGTGTCAGTGGGTTGATGGTAGTGCGGGTTGCGCATGAACGCGGTGTCCGTGACCATGAGGCCTGGATAGCCCTGCTTCCAGAAGGAGCTGTGATCGCTCAGGCCGACAACGATGGTCCATTCGGGGGCCGCGAGGCTTTCGCACGGGAACGTGCTGCTGGCGATGAAGGCACGCTTGACTTCACGCAGGCGGTGCCGCGAGGCCAAGTTGCTGACGAAACCGATGAAATTGCCGCGATCAGGATAGAAGGGCGACATGCCCGGCGGGTATCGCTGACTTTTCGGTCGGTCGCTGTAGTAGCCCAGCATCTCGAGCGAAATCATCACGTGCACGTCGACGCCGGTGCGCCGGAGCTCGGCGGCGTAGGCGGCGCTCCCCATGCCTGCGTCGGGAAAGAATGGGGGCTCCTCGTTGGGAAAGAAGACGAAGCGCAGAGGGCGCTCGAAGCGTTCCTCCCGGAGTTGGCGGACGAGCTCGATCAACGCAGCCACGCCCGTCGCGTTGTCGTCTGCGCCGGGCGTGCCGGGTACCGTGTCGTAGTGAGCGCCGACCACGATGCAACCGCTGTTCTTTCCAAGCGGAGCCAGCGCCGGCACGGCCACTTCCAAGTTCGTGAAGCGCCGCCCAGAGACCTCGAAGTGGTGCTCCGTCACGACGACCTTTAAAGCAACCAGCTGTTCGCGGATGAAATCGCGCGCTGCATCTAGCGCCTCCCCTCTACGGAAATGGCGTTCGCCAATGGCCCCCGACAAATGCCGAACGATAGCTTCCAAGCGCGTTGCGAGCGACGGTGACATCGCGCCTCGTTAGCACGAGCAACGTCGGACCGTGAACCGGCGCGCCACTGAAAATTTTGTAAAGACTATAGCAGTTCGCGTTCGAAACGACCGTACTGCTCGAGGAGTAGCGGATCGGGGAGCCTCCGCCCGGGGCGCTCAGAGGATCGCGAACGCTGAGTGCACGTCCGTCTGGTACAACCTGCGCGAGCTGTGGGCCAAAGACGCCGAGCTCACCGAGACCCTCAGCAGGTCGTGCCGCTCCGCTCCCCGCCCGCTCACCTAGAAGCGCAGATACGCTCGCCGTCCCATTTGGTCCCACAGCAACAGAGCGGGGGCCAGACGACTATCAGCAGTAGGAAGGGCCCTCGTTCTGACATGCAGCGCACCTTCTACTCTTGTTCGGCAGCTCCGCCCAATCGCTTCTCGTCACCCGCAGGTCTCACGGTGCCCGATCCCTGGGTTCACGGCGAGGAGCGCCACGGCCGAACTCCATCGGCCGCGAGAGCTGCTTCAGCGCCTTCGTCAGATGACCTCTCAGCCGCTCGTCACGGCTGCCCGTCTTCGACGTATCCGTCGCGAGGCCGCGCCGCGGAATGACCTCCGGCACCGACGCGACGCAGCGGTCAGGGCAGCGCGATCTCGGGGAGTGTGGACCGGATGCGTGCTTCGACATGTTTGCCCGCAACTCGCGCGTCAGCCCTGCCGATGAGCGTACTATGAGGTCCTACTTCGATGGGTTGGCGCGTTGGCCTTTTCTCCTTCTCGTTGGCGGCGTGTGCGCGTGCACGACCGCCCCTGAGCAAGCAGCACCAGGCGAAGGATTCGACAATCCGGACGCCGACGACAACCACGCCAGCGTGACCGCGTTCGAAATCGGCGCGGTCAGCTACCAAGGGAGCTGCTCGAAGACGGAAAGCGAGAGATGCTCGGAGCGCTGCAGCGAATGTTGGGATATCTGCGAAACAGCGGCGTTCGCTTCTGGGAGCATCAGCTGCGCGTCGACTTGTGACTCCGTGTGTGATTGCGCATGGGCGCGCTCGGACAGGTGTGCGCGGTGGTCGCAGCACTTCGACTTCGGTCCGCCAGACCCGGACATCGAACGTGCGTGCCTTGCCCTAGCGACCGAGCTATCATCGCAGTGTGGCGTGAGCCTTTCGCGCGGCACCTGCGCATCCTTCGCGCGCGCAGAAAGGGCGGAAGCCGCCGACGCGTATCGGTGCGCAAGCGACAAAGTTGGGCAAGGCGACTGCCAGTCGTACTACTGCGGCTATCCTGCTACGGACACCGGCACTCGCCTGTGCCAGGTCAGTATCGAGCGCTGCGGCACGTGTCCCCTGGACACGGACAAGGTGAACGAAAACGCGTCCTGGCTGCGCGAGGACGTCCACAATGCCTCGTTCGAGTGCCTGAAGCTCTCCTCGTGCGCCCAATCCCTCGCGTGTCTCGCCGCGTGGGAGCAGGCGGCATTTCCCCTGTGAACGTCTGGGAAGAGATGTGCAGCGGCTCAACAGGACAGATAAAGGTCGCTGAGCGGCAACCTCTGCGCATGATGACCGAGCGGCCTTCTTCGCGCAGCGCGTAGCGCGGGCTTGGCAAGCCGCACGCGTTCGTCTCTCCGCATCCACCTCAGGGGCTCAAGAGGTCAGGGTGCGCGCTCGCGCTCCGCCCACTCAGCCTGCGAGAAGCGCTCGCGCAGGAACTCGATGAAGCGGCGTACCTTGGCCGAGAGGTAGCGCGAGCGTTGATAAACGGCGTCGATGAAGAGGGGCGAAGTCGTGTACCGCGAGAGCACCACTCGAAGCCGGCGCTTGCGCAGGTCTTCCTTGACGTAGAACGCCGGCAGTAACGAAATGCCTTGCCCCGCGAGCACGGCGTCACGGATCGCCAAGCTGTTGTTCAGCATCAAGCGCGCGCGGATCGGCACGCGAACGACCTTGCCCGCGTTCGAGAGCTCCCACACTCCCGGTGTGCGGCTCAGGCTGTACGAGATGCAGGCGTGCTCAGCGAGCTCACTCAGCGACCGGGGCTCACCGCGCCGCTCCAGGTACGCGGGGGCGGCGACCACCACGTGCGTCGAGCGCGCAAGGCGCTGGACGAGCAGCGTTGCCGAATCCGGCAGTGAAGACGTGATACGGATCACGACGTCTACGCCCTCCTCGGCCAGGTCGATGAACCGATCCGTGAAGCTGACGTCCAGCTCGAGCTGGGGTGCCCGCTCGAGGAACGCCGGCAACAGGGGGGAGAGATGCAGCAATCCAAAGGACATCGGCGCATTCACGCGCAGCACGCCCTGCGGCTCTCCCGTCTCGTGGAGCAACGCTTGTTCCGTCTCATCCAGGTCGTCGAGGATGCGCGCGCAGCGCTCGAAGTAGGCCGCGCCCGCGGTGGTGAGCGACAGACGCCGCGTCGTTCGGTTCAAGAGTCGCGTGCTCAGGTGCTCTTCGAGCGCTGCCACGTGCTTGCTCACAACCGCGTTCGAGAGGCGGAGGTCGCGTGCCGCCGCTGAGAATGCGCCGAGCTCGACGACGCGGCGGAACACGCGCATGGCTATCAAGCGATCCATTCTTCACGTTTCGTGTACGATGTTTCTCCACAATCGCCAATTCTCTATGGTGGGCGAATGGTGAATACCTCTCCTTACGGCGCTCGCAGCGCCAAAGGAGACCAGCATGTTTGGAGCTCAATATAGGAAATTCGCAAGTTTCGCCGCGCTTCTGGGTATGCTCGCCCTGGCGGGCTCAGCGCTCGTTGCGCTCGACGGGGGAGCAGAGCCGACCATTTCCGCGCAGCGGGGCGCGAGGTCGAGCGCCGGGCCAGGCACGGCCGCGAGCGCGGGACGGGTCGCGAAGAGTCCGTGGGGCAAGGACGACCAGATCGGCAGACTGAACCTCATGACGGATGGCTCACGGCTGCGCGTGCTCGAGCGCATCTCTTCGGGCAAGACGTATGATCTCTCCGTCGAGTACTACGTGGGCATGCCGAGCTGGTACGCCATCGGCGACCCGCGTTACCAGTATCACGTCACGCACACGCCGCGGGGGACGGTGGTCGACGATCCGCTTGGTGTTGGTCGCCCGATGAACGACAAGGTCAGCTACACCGGCGATGCCATCACCATGTACACGCACATGGGAACGCACATCGACGCCCTGAATCACTTCGGCTTGCACGGCGAAATTTGGAACGGGTACAAGGCCGACGAGCACGTGGGTGATAAGGGTTGGCGCAAAGCCGGCGCCGAGGTGCTGCCTCCTATCGTGGCGCGCGGCGTGCTGATCGACGTCCCGGCCGCCAAGGGCCTGGACGAGCTGCCGCCCTCGTACCGCATCGGCCCTGACGACTTGAAGCAGGCGCTAGCTCGGCAGGGAGCTCGGATTGAACCCGGCGATGTGGTCTTGGTCCGCACTGGCCGGATGAAGCACTTTTACGGTGACAACCGTCGCTATATGGAAAGCCCTCCCGGGCTGGGGCTGGCAGCCGCACGCTTCTTGATCGACGAGGCGCGCGCGATGACACTTGGCGCCGACAACCTGAGCCTCGAAACGTTCCCGGTCGAGACCGAGGACAATTGGATCCCGGTGCATACCTACCTGCTCGCCGAGCGCGGCGTTCCCTTCCTGGAAGTGGTGAACCTGGAGGAGCTCGCGCGAGACCGCGTGTACAGCTTCGCATTCGTCGCCGCTTCACTGAAGCTGCGCGGGGCGAGCGGTGCTCCTCTGCGTCCTCTGGCGTTCCCGCTGCGTGGCTGATCAGGAGCTCGAGATGGCTGCTTACATCCTGTTCGACAATCTGGAAGTGCGAGACAGTGCCCGCTTGGCGGCGTACAAGGCGGGCGCGGCCGAGGTGGTGCAGCGCTACCAAGGGCGCTACGCGGTGCTCGGGGGACCCGCTGCGATCCTTGAGGGGAACTGGGCGCCCGCGTACCCCGTCATGCTGGAGTTTCCAAGCGCGGAGCTCGCCCGGCGTTGGTACACGTCCAGCGAATATCGGCCACTGAAGGAGCTGCGACTCAGTGCGGTGCGTTCTAGCGCCGTGCTGTTGGAGGGCCACGGCGCTATTGAGGCGACCGGGCGCTGATGCACGAGCATCGAGGAGGACATCATGCAAACCGAAATTATCAATCCTTGGAATTGGCAAGCGAGTCAGGGCTGGAGCTGGGGCATCGAGGTGCGCGGGAGCGAGCGTGTCTTGTATTGCTCCGGCCAGGTTGCCACC
>DASQDA010001060.1:0-7871 GCA_035634435.1 Polyangiaceae bacterium | reverse complement strand
TCATGCGCGCTGTGAGTCCTTCCGAGCCAATATCCGACTCCGCCCGAGACGCCGGAGAGCAGAGTTGCGAGAACGAGCTTTGCCACGACGCCTCGAGCCCCGCGGGCCAGAACACTCGACCACGAGCCCTCCGCAGCACCTGCCCGCTGCTGCTCGGCGTTCGGCACCAATGCATCCGCGCCTAGCGCGGCGAGTGTGGCCGCGAGCACCCGCGCTCGATCGTCCACGGTTGGCGAAGCGCCGCGGCGCGCCCGCTGCAGGAAGTCGGCGTCGGTAGGATCCATCATGGTGCTCGCGCCGCACGCCGTTGTAGAGCCGCGTGGAATTCGGCGCGTGCGCTGCGCAGGCGCGTGTAGACGGTGTTCAATGGCACGCCGGTGGCGTCGGCAACTTCGGGCATCGTCCATTCCTCGAGCACGCCGAGCAGAAAGATCTCGCGCTTCTTCTCGTCCAGCCCGGCGCTGAAACGCTCCACGAAGGCCGCTGCCTCGGCGTCCGCCACGAGCTCATGAGGGCCAGGACGCCAACATGGGAGCTCGTCGTGCAGCGGCTCGTGGTCGTGCTTGCGGCCGAGGCTGCGGCGGTGGTTCGCTGCCACGTTGCGCACGATGCCGTAGAGCCAGCTGCGCAAGCTCGACTCGCCACGGAAGCTCGCCAGGCGACGATACACCGTGATGAATACGTCCTGCGCGGTGTCGTCCAGGTGCGAGGGACGCACGCCGAGGCCACGCAAACAGCGCCACACGAAGGCAAAGTGCTCGGCATAGACCTGCTCGAAGGGCGATTTCCCGTTGAAGGTAGGTGGGACTGGGTCGGCGGGGACCAACATGGAGCTCGGCAAGGGAGAAGCCCGAAGGTGGGTGTCCGCTGCCATTGGGATCCGTTTGGATTTGTGAGGAGGCCGCGCCTGCGCCTCAAAGGTTGAGCTCGACCCCGGCAAGGGCACGCGTCGCGAGCGTGTTGGGCCGGTGCAGCCGCTCCGTGCCGCCCATGACGAACTGAGCCCGCGTGAGGGGTACACCCGCCCCCACTCGCAGGAAAAGCCGCAGACTGTCGGTCGTGAGCCAGGCCGCGCCGAGCTCGAAGCGCAGCGCTCGCCAGGCGGAGCTGCCCTGCTCGGGGTCGGTCACGCCGAAACCGCGCGCAGAAATCCGTCCGAGCTCCGCTCCCGCGCACCCGAGCAGCACGAAGGGAGTGCGAACGAGCCGTTCGGCGCAGAGCAGCAGCGCGGCGAAACCGAGCTGAAACTCGCCTCCCGAGCCGTCACTCCGACGCACTTCACGGGATGCGAGCAGCGCCCCTGCCCCCAACAGACGCAGGCTCCCGTACTTCAACGAAGCTTCCAGCTCGGCTCCGGGCCCAACGCCTGGCAGCGAGCCGCTGTCGAGCAAACCAGCGAGCGCCAAGCTGGCGCCCCAGGCAGGCCTGCGCGTGCCGTGCGACCTCGAGCGTTGCTGCGCAACCCCGTGGTCCCCGGACTGGTCCTGCTGCGCGGCCTTGCCCACCTCGTCGGGGTCGCGCAGAGGGAGCGCCTCCGCCGACGCGGCTTCGGCAGGGCGGTCACTGGCGCTTGCCTCGCTCTGGCGAATGGCGAGCGCGATGGCGATCGCTGCTGCCTGCGTGAGCTCGGAGCAGGTGCTTCCCGCCAGCGTGCGCACCGCCCGGTCGCCTGCCGCCTCGTGCGTTTCGAGCTGCAGGCGCAAACGACCAGGGCTGCCGGTCACCTGCACGCTGAAGCGCAGCGCGCCGACCTCCGCCAACGGCCGCTCGATCAGTCGCTCCACTTCCTCGCTGAGCTCGCTCCTCAGCGCGCAGGCTTGCGGTCCGCTCCACTCGAGGGTTGCTGCGCCAGCGGGACACGCCTCTAAGAGCAGCGCCAGCAGCGCCGAGCACTGCACCGCTCGCGCTCCGCCCAGCCATGGTGCCATCGAAAAAGTCATACTCTGCTGCGGCCGCTGCCGCGAGCCCCGGCTTGACGTCGTGGGCGACCTTCTGCATCCTCCGCTCGCATGTCGCGGCGGCGCGCTGGTGGTGACGGGTGTGGGCGCTTCGGCGATGTGCAGGCATTCCGATGATCGAGTCCTCGCGCCAGGCGCCCCACGCGCTCATTCTTTCCCTTTCCAACTGGTTCGGCGCCGCGCGGCTGCCCCGCGCCCTGCAGCGGGCGGGCTTTCGCGTAACCACGCTGAGCTTTCCAGGGCTTCTGATTCAACGTGCAGGCTTCATCAATGAAGCGTTGCTTCTCGACGACGCGCTGCCGACCGAGGCGCTGATCGAATCTGTCCTGCAGGCGCTCGACCGAGCGAGCCCTGACATCGTGATCCCCACCGATGACGCCTCGGTCGTGGTGCTGCAGGCCGCGGCGGCCGTCGCGCGGCAAGGCTCCGGAAGCGATCGATTATCCTCGTTGCTGGACGACTCGCTGGGCGACTCACGCCATCACGCCACCGTGCGCTCCAGGAAACCGCTGGCTGCGCTCGCCGCCAAGCTGGGCTTGAACGCACCCCGGCATGCCGTGGTGCACGACGAGCGGCAAGCCGTGGATTTCGCCGCAACGCACGGCTATCCCGTCGTGCTCAAGACCGAGGAAAGCTTCGCTGGGTTGGGCGTGTCCATTTGCAAGGACGAAGCGGAGCTGAAGGCCGCGCTGCTCCGGTTGGCGGGCGCGCCCGGTGCACCGCTCGCTCAGGGCGTGCTGGCGCAGGCCTTCGTCGCGGGGCGCACGGCCATGCGCGTGGTCGTCGCCTGGCGTGGTCAGGTGCTCGGGGGTCTATCGGCCATCAAGCTCGAAACGTGGCCCGGCTCCACGGGACCGAGCTGCGTGGTTGAGCTCATCGAGCACCCGCAGATGCAAGCGACGGCGCAGCGCTTGATCGAAGCGCTGGGCTTCAGCGGCTTTGCGAGCCTCGACTTCATCCTGGGCGGCCAAGGCGGCGCCGAGCTCATCGAGCTGAACCCGCGCCCAACGCCCATTTCTCACCTGGGAGAGCGCTTCGGAAGCTGCCTCTTTCGACCGCTTCACGGTGCCCTGACCGGAACACCCAGCCCGGCACCCGCGCCGCTGGGCCTTCCCAGCAAGGTCGCGCTGTTTCCGCAGGAGTGGGTGCGCAACGCCGACAGCCCCCACTTCGTCGATGGCTTCCACGACGTGCCCTGGGACCAGCCGGACCTGGTCGACGCCTACGTCACTCTGGCCCGCGGCCAGATGCGCTTCAGCTGGTTTCGCAGCGTGCATGCGCGGCAGGAAGAGGCACGAGCCCTGCTGGGCCGACTGGAGCGGAGCGGCCACGCATAGCCGTTGTGGTCCCAAAGGTAGAGCTCGATGTCACTCAGCTTGATCTGCGAAGGGCTCAACAAGTCGTACGCACGCAAGATCCGGAAGCCGGGCCTAGCTGGCGCGCTGCGAGGGTTGTTTTCGAGCGAGGAAGAGCGCGTGCCGGCGGTGTGCGAGCTGTCGTTTTCCTTGAAACGAGGTGAGCGCGTGGGGCTGATCGGCGAAAACGGCGCCGGCAAGTCCACGACGCTGAAGCTGCTGACGGGCATTCTCGTACCGACTAGCGGCAAGCTCGAGGTGCTCGGGCTGCGCCCCTGGCACGAGCGCCGGGCGCTCGCCGCTCGCATTGGCGTCGTCTTCGGGCAGCGGCCACAGCTGCTCTGGGACATCCCGGTGCGTGAGACCTTTTCCTTGCTCAAGGTCATGTACCGCATTCGGCCGGCGGTGTTCGCCATCACCTATGCTGAAGCCGTGCGGCGCCTGGAGCTCGAGCCCCTGCTCGCGGTGCCCGTGCGCAAGCTCTCGCTCGGGCAGCGCATGCGTTGCGACCTTGCTGCAGCGTTTTTGCATGCACCGGAAATCGCCTTTCTGGACGAGCCCACCATCGGCCTGGACGTCTCGGTGAAGGAGCAAGTCCGCGAGTTCATCCGCGACATGCAGCAGCGCTTCGACACCACGCTGGTGCTCACCACGCACGATCTCAAAGACATGACGGCGACCTGCGACAGGCTCTTGTTGCTCGATCGGGGGCGATTGCTGTTCGACGGCTCGCTCCGCAGCTTCGAAAAGCGCTTCGCCGTAAAGCGGCGTATCCTGCTGGATCTGGAAAAGCCGGTGTCCTCGGACACCGCGGAAGGCCTGGCCGCGGAGCTTTCCAGACTGGGAGGCGAGCTTGTGGAGTGCCGTGGTCATCGCGTCGTGGTCGTCTACGAGCGTGACGGCATTGCTCCAGCGCTGACGCAGTGCTTGCTCAGTCGCCTGCCCGTGTCCGACATCGTGCTCGAGAAGGCCGACATCGACAGCATGGTGGCCAGCATCTACCGACGGCAGGTCGCCGGGGCCGACGCCGCCGAGCCGAGCGAGGTCGCGTGACGGCGTCGCAGAGCCTGGGGGGCGAGCTAGCAACGCAGCTCTCCCTCCTGCTGCGTGCGTTGCGCACGAGCTTCACCTACAAGCCCTCGCTGCTCATGTCTGCCCTGAGCGCAGGGTTTGCTTACGCCGTTCCCATGCTGGTCTGGAAGCACGTGTATGCCACTGCCCCGCGAACGCCTGCGGTGCCAGCGGCTACCCTTTTCCCCTACCTGCTCATCGCGGGTTGCCTGAACTTCGTGTTCGCCATGAACGTCGAGGGCCGTATTGGCCAACGCATCCGCATGGGGCTCATCGCGACGGATCTGCTCAAACCAGTGGACTTTCAGCTGACCCAACTGACGCATGCGTTCAGCGACGCCGTCGTCAACACGCTGCTGGTGCTGCCGCTGCTGGCCATTGCCTACGCCCTGTGGGGCAGCGATGCCCTGCCCCACAGCTGGCCGGCGTTGCTCGTGTTCGCTCCGAGCGTACTGCTGGCCTTGCTGATCCTGTTCGCTGTCTCGTTCATCTTCGTGCAAGCGACCTTCGTGACCTACAGCAGCTACGGCGTGTTCGTTGCTCGTAGCGCCCTGCAGCTAACGTTCTCGGGTCTGTCGGCGCCGCTCGCGCTGTTTCCAGCAGGTTTGCTCGCAGTCAGCGCCTGGTTACCCTTCCAGCACACCATTCACACTCCCGTCGCCATCTATCTTGGATGGTTGCGTGGCGACGCGGCGCTGCGGGCGCTGTTCGTGCAGCTCTCGTGGGCGCTCGGCCTCGTGCTGCTGGGGCGAGGGCTGTTCAGGTTGTCGCTGCGGAAGCTCGACATTCAGGGCGGCTGAGTGGCGCTATTCACCAACGTCTACGTGAGCGCGTTCAAGGCAGCGCTGCAGACCAAGCTGGAGTACCGGGTGGACCTCGTCATCGGCATGCTCACCGCGATCCTGCTGCAGTTCGCCGCGCTGAGCTTGCTGTGGATCGTGCTGGGAAACACCCCGTCGCTCGGCGGCTGGAGCCCAGCAGAAGTGCTGTTTCTGTTCGGCATGACGGCCGCTTCGCTGGGTGCATCCGAGCTGCTCTTCAACCAGATCTGGCTCTTGCCGCAGGCCATCGTCGCGGGGGATCTGGATCGGTTGCTCACCTATCCGGTGAACACGCTAGCCTTCTTCCTGGTGACGCGACCGGAGCTGCACGCCTTCGGAAACCTGCTCACCGGCTGCGTTTACGTCGCCTACTCGCTCTGGGTCGTGAGCGCCGCCTGGTACGTGTGGCTGCTGGTGCCGCTCCTGGTGCTATGCGGCACGCTCATCTACACCTCCGCGCTGGTGATTTTCGGCTGTCTCTCGTTCCGCTTCATGGGCCCCTTCGCGCACGTCCTGTTGCTGCCGCTGAACCTGCTGCAGGCGACGCGCTACCCGATTGCCGTGTATCCACGCTGGCTACGGCTGGTGTTGTTGTTCGCTGTGCCCTACGCTAGCTTCCATTACCTGCCGGCGCGCTCGTTGTTCGGCAAGACGAGCAGCCTCGGCGGGCTACTGCTGGCTCCGCTGGTGACGGCGTTGTCCTTGTGGTTGGCCCATCGGGCCTGGAGCGCGGGGCTTCGGCGCTACGAAAGCAGCGGTTCCTAGCCGCGGCCGTGACGGCCATGAAGCGGGGATCGCGACGCGAAAGGCGGCTTTCCCGCGGCTGCTCACGACGCGAGAAGTGCTAGCTTCCGGCCCATGTCGATGAGCGCGTTCCGCCCCGTACCCCGCACCGGCGTGATCTACGTCACGGTGGAGGCCCAACGTCGCGGCTTCAGCTCGGGTGATCCGGATTGGTGTAACCTGGGTCAAGGCCAGCCCGAGACGGGTCCGTTACCCGGCGCGCCAGCGCGCATCGAGAGCTTGGAGATCAGCGATCTGAACCAGGAGTACGCTCCTGTGGCGGGGTTGTGGGCTGCTCGCGAGGCGATCGCCGGCATGTACAACGACCTCTTCCGCCGCGGCTTGCCCTCGAAGTACTCGGCGGAAAACGTGGCCGTGTGCGGCGGTGGGCGTGTGTCCATCATGCGCGCGTGCGCTGCCATCGGTCAGATCCACCTGGGGCACTTTCTACCGGACTACACCGCGTACGAAGAGCTGCTCGATGTCTTTCGCCGCTTCACGCCTATTCCCATCCTGCTCGATCCCGAGCGAGGCTATGACTTCTCGCTGGCCGAGCTTCGGCGCGAGATCTCCGGCCGCGGGTTGGGCGCGCTCCTGCTGTCCAATCCGTGCAATCCGACCGGCAAGGCCATCCTGGGACCCGAGCTCGAGTCGTGGGTCGCCTCGGCGCGTGAGTTCGATTGCGCGCTGCTGATGGACGAGTTCTACTCACACTATATTTGGCGTGAAGGGCCAGCGTTGATCAGCGCTGCGCAGTACGTCGAAGACGTCGACAAAGATCCGATCGTCATCTTCGATGGGCTGACGAAGAACTGGCGGTACCCGGGCTGGCGCACCACGTGGACGGTCGGGCCGCGCCAGGTGATCGAGTCGCTCGCGAGCGCGGGCTCTTTTCTCGACGGTGGCGGCTCGCGGCCGCTGCAGTATGCCGCCCTGCAACTGCTGACGGCGGAGCACGCGCGCGCGGAGGCCGAGGCCATTCGCAAGGCGTTTCGCAAAAAGCGGGACAAGCTCATGGATGGGCTGCGCAGCTTGGGTGTGCGCCTGGAGCGCGAGCCCGACGGCACGTTTTACGTGTGGGGCAACATCGCAAACCTGCCTGAGCCGCTCAACACGGGCGAAGGGCTGTTCCGCGCCGCGCTGGAGCGCAAGGTCATCACCGTGCCCGGCCAGTTCTTCGATATCAACCCTGGCCAGCGCCGCGTCGGCCGCACTTCGCGTTTCACGAACCACACGCGATTCTCGTTCGGTCCAAGTGAAGCCACCATCGACACGGCGCTCGCGCGGCTGCGCGAGCTCGTCGCCGAAGCGCGCGCGCGCTGAGCGCCGGCTAGAGCGTCAAGGCGCAACGAAGCAGTAGATCTTGCCGGCTCCTCCGCCGGGCTGCGTGTTGCCACATTGTCCAGTGTGCGAGCCGGTCCAGTTCGGGTAGTTGCCGGTCGTCGCCATGTTCGGACCCATGCCGTCCGAATGTCCAACTTGCGAGCTACCGGTCGTGGCAGTCCAATCGGCGCAGGTGTTCCCTGCCGCGACGGTGCCATCGCGCTGAGTGCCGGTGACGATGTCGTGCTGATTCGGAGTGGGTGAGCCCATCCACTGGCCGTTCACGCGGTTGCCCTTTTCATCCAAAAACAGCTCCGCGCTGCCAGCGCGCATGTGCAAGGCGTCCTTGGTTGATGCGACCTCTGCGCCCCTGGAATTGAAGTACGGCCCCGGCCCAATTCGATCGCGCGCATGGGTCATGGGCATTTCGGCACTCAAGTAGGCCCGCCACATCTTCGCTCCTTGGCCCACCGCTGCCGCCAGCATTTGACAGCGTTGGTCAGCGCCGGGCAGTCCTCCGAAGTTTGCGGTCGGGCGAGTGTCACTGGTGACAAAGAAAT
>DASQDA010001059.1:0-10875 GCA_035634435.1 Polyangiaceae bacterium | reverse complement strand
AG
The DNA here is from genome assembly GCA_035634435.1 of Polyangiaceae bacterium. GTDB lineage: Bacteria > Myxococcota_A > Polyangia > Polyangiales > Polyangiaceae > PMG-095. The sequence continues at coordinate 10,873 of DASQDA010001059.1, read as the reverse complement.
CATCGATCTGGTGCCCGGCGTCGCGACGCGTGTGCCGCTCGAGCTCCGCGTGGCCGAGAGCGGAATGCGGGAGCAGGACCGCATCGCGACCGTGGTGTTCGGGGCGACAGCCATGGTTCAGGAACCTGCGCGTCCCAGGAATGGTGTGGCCGGGACGCAGGTCGCGGACGTCGGACGGGACGGAACCGACATAGCCGCCGGCCTGCGACAGGCGCTGGCGGAGATCCCCCCGGACTCGGCAGGCAGAGTCGTGATCATCAGCGATGGCGTCGCGACCCGCGGCGACGTCACCCAGGTAGCGCTTGCTGCCAGTGCGCTGGGAGTGCCGGTGGACGTCGTCCCGCTCGATCCCGGCGAGCTGCCAAGCGTTCGCGTCATCAGCGTGCGCGTCGCCCCGCGAGCAGCCCTGGGAGAGGCGCTCGAGCTCAAAGTGGTCACCCAGGCCAGCGCCGACGCCGACGTCGAGTTGCGGGTCTACCGGGACGGTGAGCTCATCCGCAAAGGCCCTGCTCGTCTGAGCAAGGGCGAAGACGTCGTGTACCTTCGGGAAGTCGCGCCGGACGCCGGCCTGCACCGTTACGACGTGGAAATCAGCGCGCGCGAGCCGCGACAGGATCACTTCGCCCAGGACAACGCGGGGGCCGCTTTCGTTCGCGTGAAGGGTCCGTCCACGGCGCTGGTGCTCGAAAAGAGCAAAGAGCTCGGTGCGGCAATGGCGCGAGCCCTGCGCTCCGCGGCTTTCGAGGTCTCCTCAGCCGACGTGAGCGGAGCGCCGGCGGATGTGGCCGGTTTCGCGCGCTACGATCTGGTGGTGCTCGGCGGTATCAGCGCTGCCGAGCTGAGCGGTTCACAGCTGCAAGCACTCAAGAGCTACGTTCGGGACCTGGGTGGAGGTTTGCTCCTGATGGGTGGCGACCGCTCCATGGGTCCCGGTGGCTACAACCACACGCCCGTGGAGGAGGTGAGCCCCGTCTCGTTCGACCTCAAGCAGGAACGACGACGCGCAAGCCTCGCTGAGGTGATCGCCGTCGATTATTCGGGCTCCATGTCCATCAGCGTCGGAGGGCAAACCAAGCTCGAGCTCGCCAACGAGGCCGCCGTGCGGTCCTCCGAGCTGCTCGGTGCTGGGGATCAGCTCGGGGTACTGCACGTGGACACACGAGCGACGTGGACCGTTCCACTGGCGAGCGTCAGCAACAAGGCGGACATTGCTGCTCGCATCCGCAAGGTGGGGCCCGGGGGCGGCGGGATTTACGTCGATCTGACGCTGGCAACGGCCTACGCCGCTCTCGGCCGGCAAAATGTGCAACTCAAACACCTGCTGCTGTTCTCGGACGGCAGCGACGCGGAGGAGCGACAGAACGCGTTTGCGCTGGTCCGCCAGGCCAAGGAGCGGGGGATCACTACCAGCGTCGTCGCACTGGGGAACGGCAGCGACGTGCCTGCCTTGTCGCGCATGGCAGAGCTCGGGGGCGGGCGCTTCTATCTATTGGAAGACGCGACGCGCCTGCCCGCGGTCTTCGCCCAGGAGACCATCCTGGCAACGCGCAGCGCGATCCATGAGACCCCCTTCGTGCCGCGGGCGCCCAGCCCAAGCGCAGTACTGCGCGGCGTCGACCTGAGCGGAGCGCCCCCGCTGACGGGTTACGTGGTGACACTGCCCAAGGCGCGAGCCCAGGTGCAGCTCGTCGGCCCCGAAGGCGATCCTATTCTCGCGAGCTGGTCGGCTGGTATCGGGCGCTGCGCGGCGTTCACGAGCGACTACACCGATCGGTGGGGCGCAGCCTGGACGAGCTGGGAGGGCGCTGCCCGCCTGTTCGCGCAGCTCGGCCGCGAGCTGTCGCGACGGGTCGATGATCCTCAGGTGCGCTTCGAGGCGGACGCTAGCGGGGGCGAGCTGTCGCTGCGAGCCAGTGTGCTCGACGAGCGGGGCCGACACGAAGTGTTCCGGCGCCTGCATGTGCGAGTAGCAGGTCCCGACGGTTTCACACGTGAGCTTGCGCTCGAGGCCGTGGGAGCCGGCAGTTACGCTGCCAAGCTTCCGCTTTCACGCCCCGGCGCTTACCTGGCAACGCTGCTCGACGAGCAGCGGTCCGAGCCGCTCGCCACGACGGGAGCCGTGCTGTCGGAAGGCGAGGAGCTGCGGCCATCCGGAGGCGATCGCGTATTGCTGGCGCGCATCGCCGAGCTCACCTCTGGCAAGGTGCGCGATACGCTCGCGGGTGTCTTCCACGACCGCGAAGCGCGGCGCTTCGCCTATTCGCCGCTCGGCGAATGGCTATCGATGCTGTCCGCGCTGGCGCTGCTCGGCGCCGTGGCAAGCCGGCGTCTGTCACTACCCAGCAGCTGGCTCGCACGCCTCTCCCGAGCACGGCCGGCACGCCCTCCGGTCGTTCCCGATCCCGTCGCGCGCGACCCAGGCGAGGGCACACTGGGGGCCCTTCGCGCGGCGAAGCTGAGGACGGCGGCTGCCGCGGGCAGGGCACCAGGCTCGTTGAGCCCCGAGGTGCTTCCAACCACGGCCAAGCGGGAGTCGAACGCTACGCCCGCCGCGAGCACCCCGAGCAACGGCGCGACAGCCGAGCGCCCGCCGGTCAAAGCACGCACCGCCGCCGAGATCCTGCTCGAGCGGCGACGCCGCAATCGGCTCTGACGCGTGCTCTTACCAAAGTTGCGTAACGAGCGACACAACGGGATAGTGGACCCCTCATGAGCCGTCCTCCGAGTCCATTCGCGTTGCCGGAACCCTGGGAGCTGGTTGCCGACGGCTATGCTGCCGAAGCGCACTGGGTGATGAGCGCCTTCTCGGAACGAGCCATCGAGCTGGCTGCGCTTCCGCCCACGGCCATGGTGCTGGACGTAGCGGCCGGGCCGGGCACCCTCGCGCTAGCCATCGCCCCCCATGTGGAAAGCGTCCACGCGCTGGATTTTTCCGCCGCGATGTTGGCGCAGTTGCAGCGGACAGCAGCCGTACGCGGTCTGACCAATGTGCATGTCCATGAAGGAGACGGGCAGGCGCTCTCGTTCGCGGATCGGAGCTTCGACGCTGCTTTCTCGATGTTCGGTCTCATGTTTTTTCCCGATCGCCTGCAGGGCTTTGGTGAGCTGTTGCGCGTGTTGCGCCCCGGAGGGATTGCGGTGGTCTCGAGTTGGGCCCCAGCCGACGACTCTCCGCTGTTGTCGCTGATGTTCGGGGCCCTTCGCGCGGCCGACCCGGAGCGAGCTCCGCCCGCCCGCGACCTGCTGAGCCTGGAGAATCCCGTGCTCTTTGCAGAGGAGATGCGCTCGGCGGGCTTCGAAGACGTGCAGGTAAGCCCGCATGTGCATTCGGTACGCATCGAGGACGCGGGCGCCGCGTGGGACACCATGGTTCGAAGCAGCGCCCCGCTCGTCATGCTGCGCCGACGCCTGGGCGAAGAGGTCTGGGCGCAGCAAGCCGAGCGGGCGAAGGCTTATATCGCGGAGCAGCTAGGCACCGGCGCGCAAGAGCTGTCCACCACGGCCTTCCTCGGGACGGGCCGCAAGGCGCGCTGAGTCGCCGCTCCTTTGTGTACGAAGCTCGGGTAAGTGGCGGCGTCGATGTTGCACCAGCGTAGCCGCGTTCCCTCGTGTGCACGCTTGGCGATCACGCGCGCCACCGGGGCATTGGCCCTCGCGTTGCTCGCCGTCGCCTGTGCGCGGCAACCCGCACCCTGCCTGGGAGCTCGAAGCTGTAGCGCAGGACTGGAGTGTCTCGCGGCCCGCTGCAGCCTCGAAGGCGACGTGCCGGTTGATCCACACAGCAGCCGCCGCGTGCTCACTCCTACCAAGCTGTGGGTCGGCAGCCCTCGGCTGCAAGGGAGTGTGCCTGCCACTCTCACGTTCGGTGGCACACCGGCCGCTGTGCTCTACCTGGAGTTCGAACGCCTCGCTGCGCGCGGCGAGATCGATGCCGCGTTCTTGATCCTCGAACCGGTGACCGCCAGTAACGCCGGCGGCGATGTCCAGCTCGAGGTGCGCCGGGCCGAAGCCTGGTCAGGCCAGGCGCGCTTCACACCCTCGCAGCGCCCTCGCCTCTCGCCGCCGGTGGCACGCGGGATGGCACGCGCGCACCCGCCCCTGCCTGCGCGCATCGACGTCACTCGCCTCATGCGCTTCTTGTCCGCAAACCCCCAGCTGGCGCCCACTCTGGTAGTGCGTGCCGAAACCGGGAGCAGCAGCTTCAGCGTTTCGACGGGCGCCGGAAGTGGCAGTGCTCCGCGGCTGGATGTCTATTTGCGGAGAGCCGAGCTCAAGTAACGCGATGCATCCACCCGTGAATATCGGGCTCCAGGCCGTGCTGAATAGCCAGCAGCTTCTCACGAATACGCATGGCTACCGGACCCGATTCACCGCCCTGTATGGTCCAGGAGCCACCCTCGAACTTGACGGCCCCCACCGGGGTCACCACGGCAGCGGTGCCGCAGGCGAAAACTTCGGTGAGCGCGCCGCTTCGCAGGTCCCGCTCCCAATCCTCGATGCTGATGACGCCCTCTTCTGCGGCGTAGCCAAGGTCGGGGGCGAGCTGCAGGATGCTATCGCGCGTGATCCCGGCGAGCAGAGCACCCGTCAATTTCGGAGTCACCAGGCGAGCACGCTCGCCGTCACGGTAGACGAAGAACAGGTTCATGCCGCCCATCTCCTCGACGAAGCGGTGTTCGTGGGCGTCGAGCCAGATCACCTGCTGGCACCCCTGCTCGATCGCATTTTGTTGCGCCACCAGGCTCGCCGCGTAGTTGCCCGCGCACTTGGCCTCCCCGGTGCCGCCGGGTGCCGCACGGACGTAGTCTTTGCAGAGCCAAACGGTGAGCGGCTTGACCCCTTGAGAAAAGTAGGCGCCGGCAGGCGATCCGAACAGCAAAAACAGGTACTCGCGGGCTGGACGGACACCTAGTGCGGCTTCCGTCGCGATCAGCAAGGGCCGTAAATACAGGCTCTGGCCCACATCGCCGGGCACCCATGCCTGCTCGTTGCGGATCAAGACATCTGCCGCCTCGACGAACGAGGCTACCGGGAGCTCGGGCATCGCCAAGCGCCGCGCGGAGGCATTGAAGCGGCGCGCGTTGGCCTCCGGCCGAAAGGTGGCAATGCGCCCGTCAGGCTGACGATAGGCCTTGAATCCTTCGAAAATGGCCTGCCCGTAGTGCAGGACCGAGGCCGCCGGATCGAGCGCCAGGGGGGCGTAAGGCTCGAGCTTCCCGCCATGCCAGCCGGTCCCTGCCGAATAACGCAGGGTGACCATGTGCTCCGTGAACACACTGCCAAAGCCGAGGTGCTGCATCAGCTTGGCTCGTTCCACGGCGCTGAGCGGCTGTGAGGTGGGCTTCAGCTCGAACACGGGCTCGCTCATGGTTATCGAGCATTCCATAGCATAGAATCCTCCCTTCTCTGAGCATGCGAACCCGCTCCCACACGGTGGCCTTGGTGGTGTTCGAGGAGGTCGAGCTCCTCGACCTTGCTGCGCCGTTGCAAGTGCTCTCGGCCGCCGGGCGCAGCTGGAACTTCCGGCCCTATCGAATCGTGGTCGCCGCCCCGAGCGCTGGGCTCGTCTCCACGCGCAACCAGCTGCGAGTCGAAGCGACCACCGCGCTGGCGGAGATGCCGGCGGCCGAAATCGTTTGGATAGCGGGTGGCTATGGTGCGCGTCGGCTGACCGATGATCCACTGGCGCTCGGCGAGATCGCGCGCCTCGCGCAAGGAGCGACACTCACGGCCGCGGTTGGCTGGGGCGTTGGCGTGCTCGCCGCGGCTGGCTGCATCGGCTCGCGATCCGTCGCGAGCAGCCTCGAGCTCGATCCGGTTGTGCGTCGCTCCGCACCGGCAGCGCAGCTGAGCGCGGCGCCCGGCGTGATCGCCGACGGACCGCTGCTCACCGTAGCCAACACCGGGGCAGCGCTCGAGCTCGCGCTGACCGTTGTCCGGCTCACCATGGGCGCGAAGCTCGCAGAGAAGGTGATCGCCGAGCTTGCCCTGGAGCAGCACCGCAGCAGCGAACGAATCGAGCTGAAGTACTAGAGGTGGCGTCGCTGGCCCTGCCTCTTGGCTACATCAGGAGCTTCTTGGCCGTTTCCCGCGCAGTGTCCGCGTCGGCGAGGCGAGCGACGATCGCGATCGCGAACTCGAGCGCGGTCGCGGGGCCGCGGCTGGTGATGAAGTTGCCATCCTCCACCACGCGCTCTTCGACGTACTGCGCGCTCGGCAAGGCGTGACCCGGATAACTGGTGGCGCGTCGCCCGTTCAGGACGCCAGCAGCCTCGAGCACCGTCGGGCCCGCGCAGATCGCGGCCGTGAGCTTGCCCGACTCGGCGAAACGCCGCACCAGGGCCACCACGCGCGGGTCCTCGCGCAAGTTCTGCGCGCCGGGCATTCCGCCTGGCAACACGACCGCGTCGTAACCGGCGAGCTCGAGGTCCTGCAGCACCACGTCAGGCACGATGGCGAGATGATGCGCGCCATGAACGGGTCCGGACGCCAGCGCCGCGACGGTTACGTTGATGGACGCGCGCCGCAACACATCGACGATGGTGACGGCCTCTATTTCTTCGAAGCCCTCGGCCAGGATCACCAGTGCTTGTGCCATAGCGCAGTGCTATCGCCGACGGCGCCGCGTCGCAATCTCGAATGCTGCCGGCGGCTCGAAGGTGCGAGCCACACGACGCCGCAACCGACCAGCTCGCCCGCTTAGGGGCGTTTTTGCGTGCCCGGTGTGCACTCGAGCAGGCCGAGGTCCCGCTGAGTGCCCCGCGCATGAGCAAGCAACAGGCGGCCTTTCAGCACGCCCATCAATTCGCCGGTTCTGAAGCTCTGGTCCTGCAGAAAGTCCGGCGCTGCGAGCGGATCCTCGCCGAGCACAGAAAGCCGTGTGCCCTGCTCACCTGGCACGCTGATGAACCCCCACGCCGTGTGGCTCGGAGGCGCTGGATCTCTGAGGATGCTGGGCAATCCCGCGCTGTCGCCAACTTCCCAGGTACGTTGTTCGACGGTACCATCCGCTCGCGTCAGGACGACCTGGAGGTCGGGTGGGTCGAGCCCTTTGCCACCAGGCTCATTGCGATAGATGAGCAGCACACCACCCGCAGGGGTTGACGCAAGGTCGAAGGCGATGACGCGCGCGTCCCGCGGCGTCAAGCCACGCGCTGCGGAAAGCGGCTGTCCGGCGGCGTCCAGAGGCACGATCTCGATCGCGCTGGGTCCTTCCTCCATCAGTGTTTCCACACCTTGCACCGGAGCCTGAAGGCGGGGCTCATGCGCACTGCCACGAACGATATACGTCAGAAAGTAGCCCCCAGGTCGCGGCACGAGGCGCGGCGCTTCGGGCTCGCCGAGCGGTGACACCGGCAACAGGCGGGGTGCGCCGCGCAATTTGGCGGTAGCTGGCTCGATGCCAGCAACGGCCAGCCGTGGCGCGCCCTTCTCGACGAGCGTCCAGGCAAGCAGGGCACCGCTTTCACTCGCTGCTAGCGCGAACCCAGAGGCGTCGCGTCGAACACCCGTGATCTCGGCGCCCCGCACCACACTGTCGGCAGTGAAGGGCGCCGCCAGCGAGAGCACGCGAAGAACGCCCCCGGCAGCGTCACTGTCAGCCAAAGCAACCAACCAGCGGTCGCCCTGCACGGTCACCACGGGAGGTTCCACATCACCGAAAATTCGTCCAAGCTCGACGCTCTTGCCGAGCCCGCGGCTCGCATCCAGCCAGGCGACGAAGGCATGGTTGGCCCCAGCTCGGCTTTCGATGCCACCTAGCGCAAACCCGCTGGCCGCGCTGTGTGCTGCTCCGAGCTCCACTGAAAACGGCAGCTCGATCTCCGCGTCCTCGTGCGCGTCGTCGAGGACGGGCGCTTTGCCATGGGCGGTGCCCAGCACGAGCGAGGCGCCAGGGATCGGCCGGCAGCGTGGAGCCGCAGATGACTTGGGAGCCAGCGGCCGCGCAGAATCGGCCGGCGGTCCGCCGTCGTGTGTCGCGCTCCTGGAGCGACAGGCGGCGAGCAGCAGCAGCAACACGAGGGAAAGCGCGCGCAGGCGGCACCCCGTGAAGGGCGCGACGGCGGCCGTGGGAGGGAGCATGTGAACGAAACGTGGGTCCTACTCGCAGGCGTTGCAGCCGGCAAGTATGATGGGCACCCGCAGCAGAGGCCGAGCAGAACATGACCAAGGCCTCGTCCGTTTGAACATGAGTGACCACGAGCTCACCAAGACCTACGAACCAAACCCATTGCTGCGGGCCTTGTACGGGCGCTTCTTCGACAAGATTCACGTGGACGAGGCGTGGGCGCGCGAAGTGCGCCGACTCGCGGAGCGGGGCTCGATCGTCTACGTGCTGCGCAGCCTCAACTTCATTGATTTTCTGGCGCTCGATTACCTGACCAAGCGGCACCGGCTGCCGCAGATTCGCTTCGTCAACGATCTAGGCCTCTGGATTCTCAACCCGCTCGGCAAGGGCTGGCTCAACGCCATCTTGCCGCGCAGAGGCGTCACCGCCGCCGACGAGCTCCAGGATGCTTTTCAGGACGGCGGCTCCGCCGCCCTCTTTCTGAAGCGGCCACCCGGAGTCATCGACCTGGCGGCGGGCGCCAGCGGGGGGCGTGGCCTCAACGAGGGTGACGACCTGGTCCGTTCCTTGTTTCACATCCAGCGCCAACGCGAGCAGCCAATCCTGCTGGTTCCGCAAGTGTTCGTGTGGTCGAAGTTCCCCGACACTCGCGGCACCGAGCCGCTCGATTTCTTGATGGGTCCGCGCGAATGGCCGAGCCCTGCACGCACCGTCGCGCAGTTCCTCTACAACTACAAACACGTCGAGCTCAAGCTCGGCGAGCCGCTCGACCTCAAGGCCTTCGTCGCCGAGTCGAGCGACAAGTCCGATGCCGTGCTGGTGCGGCGACTCACCTACGCCGTGTTACGCAAGCTCGAGCGCGAGCGCCGGGGCATCACCGGACCTGCGGAAAAGCCGCCCGAACGTGTGCGCCAGGAGATCGTGCGCAGCCCCCGGATGCGCACGGTCATCGAGGACCTGATCGACGAACGAAACGACGCGTATACCCTGCAGGGCCGCGCTCTGCAGATGCTGGAAGCCTTGCAGGCCACCCCCGACCGAACGACCATCAAGGCGCTCGAAGTGGTGTTCGATCGCCTGTTCCAGCGTCTCTACGCCGGTGTCGAGTACGACCGCAGCGACATCGAACGGCTGCGGCAGGCGGCCAAGCGCGGCACCTTGGTGCTCTTGCCCAGCCACAAGAGCCACGTCGACTATCTGATCCTCAGCTACATCTTCAACATGGAAAACCTACCGCTGCCCATGATCGCGGCGGGAGACAACCTCAACTTCTTCCCCGCTGGCGGCATCTTGCGTCGCGGCGGCGCCTTCTTCATCCGCCGTTCGTTTCGCGGAGACCGACTTTACGCCGCCAACGGGGACGCCTACGTGCGACGCCTCATCCGCGATGGTCGCCCCATCGAGCTCTTCCTCGAGGGCGGTCGCAGCCGTGCGGGCAAGCTCTTGCCGCCAAAGTTCGGCTTGCTCAACATGGTGGTCGACGCCGCCCTCTCGGTGCCCGAGCTGCCAAGTCTGTTCGTACCCGTCAGCATTGGCTACGAACGCGTCATGGAGGGCGACTCCTACGAGCGGGAACTACAGGGAGGCGAAAAGGCCAAAGAAGACGCCGCGGGGCTGCTCAAGTCCAGCACGATGCTGCGCCACCGCTATGGCCGCATCAACATCCAGGTCGGGCAAGTGCTGACGCTGCCCGAGATAGCCGCTGAGCTCGCGCTCGAGCTCAACGCTCTCACGCCCGCCAAACGTCGCGCGCTGGTCACCCGGCTGGGCAATCGCGTGATGGACGAGATCAACCGCGTGACCGCCATGACGCCTGGAGCGCTCGCTGCGCTGGTGCTGCTCAGCCACGAACAGCGTGGCCTGTCACATCCCGAGCTCGTGACGCGCTCGGCACGGCTGCTCGGTGTGGCCATGCGCATGGGTGCGCGCACGAGCCCGGCCCTGTGCACGGCGACAGGCTCGTTGCGTGCCGAGTCGCTACGCGAGGCCGTACAGATGTTCGCCAACGCGGGCATGGTCGAGCTTCATCATCCCGATCGTGTTCCGCGGCGTGACACCCGGCCGGACGCGAGCAGCGACGCAACGTACACCGTCATCGAGAGCAAGCGCCTCGTTCTCGACACCTCCAAGAACGTCATCATCCATTTTTACGTCGAGCGCGCGCTGGTGGCGCTGGCGTTGACCGTGTTGGCGCGACCTCGGGTGGCGCTCGAAGCGGTGAGACAGCACGTCTACGAGCTCTCGCGCCTGTTCAAGTTCGAGTTTCGCTTCCGCGCGGATGCGCCGTTCGATGTCATCTTCCAGGACACCCTGGCAGCCATGGAGGCGGATTCGGAGCTGGTGCGCGAGGGCGACGAGATCCACGCGGGTACGGGTCGTGAAGGATGGAGTGGCGAGGAGTGGTTGAGCGCTTACGCCTCCATTCTGCGCAATTTCCTCGAAGGCTATCGGGTTGCTGCTCGTTCGCTCACGGCCGTGCTCGACAAGCCACTCCCGGAGAAGGAGATGATGCGCAAGGCTCTCACTCTGGGCAATAACATGTTTCTGAACGGCGATATTCAGCGCTGGGAAGCCGTCAGCAAACCCATCCTGCAGAACGCTTACAGCGCGTTCTCCGATCAGGGGCAGCTGCTACATCGTGATGGAAAGTACTCCGCTGGAGCCGAGCTCGCGGGGTCCGAAGGTATTGCCCGGCTGGAAGCTCGGCTCGTGAGTTACACCCCGGAGCGTCACGCGTGAGCCCTCAAGTCTGCGCGTCGAGATCCGTACGGCGCGCCGTCGAGCGGGCGCTGGTTGCTCCCGTGC
>DASQDA010001058.1:0-5571 GCA_035634435.1 Polyangiaceae bacterium | reverse complement strand
GCGCTGGCGCTCACCGGACGCACCCAGGCGGACTGGTTCGCGGTGCTCTAGGGCGCCAGTGACCGCGCGAGCGCGAGCTTGGACGCGCTGCCGCCCAAGCCTCTTTACATAGGTTTCGGCATTTACGATACGGTCGCGGGCAGCGCGCGCAGCCTCGGACAGCGTGTGCGGCAGGCGGGTTGGGCGGTGCGCATTGCAGCGCATCCTGTCCCCCACGGCGCCAAGGAAGTGTACCTGGACGAGGCGTTTGCGTTCTTCCGCGAGCAATGGGCGGAGCGCGCGCTGGTCGCGCCGTAGGTCGGATCGGCGAGACTCACGCCGACGACACCTTAGCGCTGCACGGTGGGCTCGGCTGGCGGCTCCGCAAACCACGTCTCCCAGGCGGGAGCCTGCAGCGCACGGACTTCAGCGGCAGCGTCGCCGAACAGGTAGCAGCTGAGCCCAGCGTACACCTTGCCCGCGGCCAGGTAGACCCCAAACAGCGCGATCCCAGGAGTCGGCTCGTCGAGCAACAGCAAGACGTCGCGGCGGCTCTTGCCCTCGTCGGTGCGCTGCAGTCGGCCAGCAAACGGCAGCGCCAGCGGAGCGAGCACGCGTCGGTGCTCGCCCGCGCTCGCGCCGGAGAGCCCCAGCTTCTGGAGCAGTGCTTGCCAGGCCTCCACCTGGCTACCCTCGACAGCGGAGAGCGAGCGAAACGATGCGCAGGGCAAGCCATGAAAGTGCGTGAGGTACAGCTCGAGGACCTCGAAGAAAGGGCCCCAGCCCGCTTCGAAATCGGACAGCTGATCGTCCCAGGCGTCGCTGTCGGTGAAGAGGCTGTGCACGAGCCGAACGACACAGCGGCCGCCGGCGCGAGCCTCGACGATGAGCTCGGTGGCGAGCGGTGGAGCATTGTCTGCCCAATCGCGCTCCTCATAGGCGAACCGGTCAGGAGGTTGCCAGCAGGTGACGGTGCCCGCTGATATTGTCTGCGGGTCGAGACGAAACGTGATTGCACCGCCCTCGCGCTCCTCGACCTCCGTCGGCACGAACCAGCTCGAAATACCGGGGCCCGTTGCAATTGCTTGCCAGACTTGCTCGGGAGTCCCGCTGAGCTCGAACGCGAGCTCGACCTTGCGTTGTTCGACTTTCGTAGCGTTCATGACGGCTCCTTCTCTGCATGGGGTTCGGGCAGGGGATGACACAGAACGATCAAGCGGTGAGAGCGGCCCCCGACGTGCGCGCCGTCGTGGTACCGCGCGACCAAGGCGGAGATCGCGCGACTCAGATCATTGGTGAATGCCGAGCGCTCGGCGGCCGAGCGGAAACGGATCTCCGTATCTACCGACAAGCTCGGCAGGCGCTTGCCCAACTTCCGCGCACGCCGCCAGAGCTCCGCGACCTCGTGCACCACCCGGGCGGCCAACGCGATGACATAACTGGCCGCCAGATGATCGGAGGTGCGGCCCGGATCCGCAGCCGCGGGCCCGAGCGCCACCGGCGACACGACGTACGAGGAGGCACTGGCAATCACCAGCCGTTCGGTGATGCCGCCCCAACGTCGTTCGCTGGCCGCCCGCACCAACCCATGCTCCTCGAGCGCGCCCAGGTGGTAGTTCACCTTTTGACGCGACATTCCCACGCGTTGCGCGAGGCTCGCGGCCGACCCGGGCTGCGACAGCTCCGCCAACAAGCGGCTTCTCACGGGGTCCAGCGCGACGACTGCTGCAGCCGGACTGTCGATCACCTCGAGCTCATCCATCGCGCGCTGACTCAACCATTGACAGTATTTGTTGTCAAGCGCCGCGTCGAGCAGCGCGGCCGCTCTCAGGGGCAACGCGAAGAGCCCTGCCGCCGCATCCGCGCTAGCCTCGCCTGGCATGAGCAGGCCGCGACCCCAGCGAACCGTGAAACCGCCACGCAAGACGAAGCTCAAGGGCGAAGCGACAAAGGCCGCTCCTTCGCGCTTTGCCCCAGCAGCGTTTCTTTCCGGTTCTGCCGCGAGCGTGCAGCAACTTTGCGATGAGCTCGCTCTGCGTGTGGCCGAACGCTTCTCCGACCTGACCGGTACTACCTGGGAGCGCGTGGGCACGTCGGTTGTCGAGCAGCTGCGGGCAAGCGGCCACGATTTGCGCAGCTTCGACGAAGCGCGTGGTCTTCAGGAATGGCAGGCCACCTGGCACTTACCTCGGGGAACGTTCTCGCTGTTCCTTGCCTTCCGAGCGCCGAGTCAGGTCGAGGTCACATGGAAGACGGACGAGGCGACGTTCTCCGCGCGAGCCGCCGGATGACACGTCGAAGCATCGGCTCGCAGCGCATCTCGCGCCGAGCAACGCTTCCATTACACTGCACCCTACGCGCGGCTGACCACGTCACGTCGCAGCTCCGGAGGACGCGATGAAGGTTGGAACGACCAGCGATACAAAGGTTGCGTCGGTTGCCCTCGGGGCGCTCCTGTTGGCTTGCGGCTCATCCCCCACCGAGAGCGCCGCGCAGGGCGGAGCTGCGGGCACCTCCAGCGCGACGGGCGGCGTGAGCTCGGGGGGAGCTCAGGGCTCTCCGGCTGGTAACGGCGGCTCGTCGGGCGGCGGCGTGGGAGGGGCGGGTGCTGCTTCGGGATCGTCGGGCGCCACGCCTTCGGGTGGTGGCTCCGGAGCGAGCGGCTCTGAGAGCGGCGGAGCTGGCGCTGTAGGCGGTGTGCCCTCGAGCGCCGGTGCAGGCGCTCTCGCGGGCCAAGGCGGCGCTCGCGCCGGCGCTGGCGGCTCAGCAGGCGGACAGGCGGGGCGAGGTGGCATGTCCTCCGGCGGAGCTTCAGGTGGCGCTGCAGCTGGCTCTGCGGGCGCCTCAGGCGCCACCAGCACGGCGGGTGCGGGTGGCAGCGGGGGAATGCCACCGCAGCCTTTCAAGGGTGTCGCCAACTCCGCATGTGCCGACCTCACGCGGCTCACGGCTTCCTGGTGGTACAACTGGACGTTGAGCCCTGGGAGCTGCGCCGCAGGCGAGTTCGTCCCCATGGTGTCGGGCAAGAACGAGAAGACGGTAGCGGCCGTCACCGCCGCCATCACACAGGTCGCCAACGCTGGGTACCGGACGGTGCTGGGCTTCAACGAGCCGAACAAGGTCGACCAATCCAACCTGAGCGTCGAGCAGGTGATCGCGCTCTGGCCAGCCATGACCAGCAATCCCGCCCTGCGTGTGGGCAGCGCATCGACCTCGGCAGATGCGCAGACCTGGTTCACGCAATACATGAGCCAAGTGTCCAGCATGAATCTGCGCACGGAGTTTCTGGCGGTGCATTGGTACGGCTGGAACGCGGGCTCGTGCGACGCCAATGCAGCGACGCTCGAGAGCTATTTGCGCTGGGTGGAGGCCATCCCCGGTGGTCGGCCGATCTGGATCACGGAATGGGGTTGCATGAACCAGAGCAACCCGGACGCGGCCACGGTCGAGGCTTTCTTCGCGGGCGCTCTGGCTATGTTCGCGCGGCACCCTCGCATCGAGCGCTACGCCTGGTACCCCTGGAACCCGCACAACGAGCTGGTCGACGCTAGCGGGGCGCTCACCCGGCTCGGCATGGCGTTCGCAGCTGCGCCCGCCTACAAGGGCGCCCCGTAGAAGCCCCCCGTCGGTGCTCGGTCGATGAAACCAGGTGCGCGCTTCGGCGGACGAACTCAGAGTGCTACCGCATGACGCCTCTGAGCGCGCAACGCCTGAGCGAACAGCTAAGCGATCTGGGCGTGAAACGAGGAGGGGTTCTGCTCGTTCACACCTCCTTTCGCGCCGTTCGCCCCGTCGAGGGAGGCCCGCTGGGGCTCATCGCGGCTCTACGCCTGGCGCTGGGCACCGGCGGCACGCTGGTGATGCCAACTATGACGGACGGAACGACTGTATTCGACCCTCGCGCCACGCCCAGTCTCGACATGGGCGTGACGGCCGAGCTCTTCTGGCGTCAGCCGGGCGTGCTCCGGAGCACGCATCCTGGCGCATCGTTCGGGGCCATCGGTCCGCTTGCTGAGCTGGTGTGCAGGGCGCAGCCGTTGTCGCCGCCGCACGGGCTCGATAGTCCGGTTGGGCGCGTCTACGAAGCTGACGGACAAGTGCTGCTACTCGGGGTCACACACAGCGAGAACACGACGCTCCACCTCGCGGAGTCCATGGCCGAGGTACCGTATTCCGTCACGCACCCGTGTATCGTCGAGGTTGACGGGGTTGCGCGTACGCTGCTGATTGCCGAGACGGATCATTGCTGCCGGGGCTTCCAGCAGATGGATACGTGGTTCACCGCGCGAGAGCTGCAACGAGCTGGCCGCGTGGGCTCGGCGCA
The DNA here is from genome assembly GCA_035634435.1 of Polyangiaceae bacterium. Classification (GTDB taxonomy): domain Bacteria; phylum Myxococcota_A; class Polyangia; order Polyangiales; family Polyangiaceae; genus PMG-095. Next base: position 1,268 of record DASQDA010001058.1, on the reverse strand, counting down.
CGCGACGCTCTGTCGCGCGCGCGACGTGGTCGCTACGGCGTGCGCTGAGCTGCGCGCGGATCCCTTGGTGTTCTTGTGTGCGCCGAGCCGGGCATGCGGCGAGTGTGACCGGGCGCGCGCCAGCTGCCGTTAGGCCGCGCGCCGCGGTAACGCCCTCGAGCCCGTTGTGCTCGCGCGCGCGGCGAGCGTCATCGCGTACCCGCGCACAGGTACAAGCCGTTCTGGGTCGAGCGCGTGTGCACCCGGCGGAACCCGGCCGCGGTGAGTGCGACGTGTTGCTCTGGCTCAGTGGCGAAGAGCGCCGTGCAGCGAGCGCTCGCGTCCGGGGGCTCGTGATCACAAACGATAAATACGCCGCCCGTGCGCAGCAGGGGGAGGATGCACGAGTAGAGCTGAGGCAGGTGGCGCTTGTGACGGAGCTCGTGAACGGATTGCATGGCCACCACGACCTCGAACGGCGCGCGCACGAAGCGTGGCCAATCCGGGTCCTTGAAGTCTGCCTGGACGAAAAAGGCGTTCGGGTGCTCGCGGAGCCGCTCGCGGCTCATGGCCAGCATGGGCGCGGAAAAGTCGAGCAGCGTGTAGCTCTCCAGCGTGCAACTCGAAAGCACGCTCTTCGCCAGTAGACCTGGCCCCGCGCCGAGCTCGAGGACTCGACCAGGACCCTCCAAGGTGGTGTGTACGAGCCGCGCGATTTCTTCGCGAAGACCGACTCGCCAGGGACGCTTACGATCTGCCTCGGCCGCCCAGTCATGCGCGTCAGCGTCCTCCCGCAGGTCGATCGGGCTGGGGACGTCGTCAGACGAGGCTTCGCCGGTTGGCACGTGTCGAGGATAGTCGATCAGCTCGGTCAAACAAATCGAGCGGAGGTGCTAGCGGTCGTGCCGCCGAGCTGGGCGCGCAGCGATCCGTCAGCGTTGGGGATGGCCGATCCACGCGGAGGTAGCGCCGCAGGTATTTTGCGTCTGCACATGCTGTAGGTCCACGTGGCCACCAGCAAACTCCACCAGCGCGCCTCCACCGGCCACTGGCACGCCGTCGAAGTCGAACACTTGCACTGGGACAGACGTTGCAAAGTAGCCGAAAGGCCAGACCGGCAACAGCCGTTTTCCCTCGGCGTCGGCGAGGTAAACACAGCGCAGTGCGGCGTCGTAGTGAAGGCTGAAACGCCCCAGTGCCTGCATGCTAGCGCCACTGCGCACCGGTGAGGTGAGCAATTCCACGTCTCCCCGTGGGGGCGGCTTTGGCAGCTCCGCCAAGGGCGTTGC
>DASQDA010001057.1:0-1737 GCA_035634435.1 Polyangiaceae bacterium | reverse complement strand
GCCGCAGCTACGCCGCGTTCCTGCGACTCCTCTCACGCGAGACCCAGAGCGCCATCGAGAGCGATCTCAGCGCCATCGTCGAAGGGCTCGAGGATCCGGAGACGCTCGAGGTGGACTTGCGGGGCGACGCGGCCGAAGTCGAGTTACCTGGAGGCCATGTCGTCCGCCTCAAACGCGAGGCGGGCACGTGGCGCGTGGAGGATCTGGAATGACACGCATTTCGCGACGCAGCTGCGTGGCTCTGGCTACGGGCGCGGCCGCCGGGCTCGTTCCTCTCGGCTCCGCCAGGGCGTTTGGGGAAGCGGGCGCGTTTCACCCGCGCTTGCTGACCGCGGGTAAAACCCGTCCCCTTGGTACCCGTGAGAGCGGAGCTGGCCGCTGGTCGTGGGAGCTGGTGCGACGCACGAGCGCGCCGGCTCGCTTGGTCGTGGCAAACATCGCTGCCGATCGGCCCAAGCTGTGGGGTGAGCCGTTTGCGATCTGGGCGGGTGACGCGGACGTGGGTGTGCTCAGCAGCTCGGAGTTGCGCGGGCTCGAGCGTTTCTTCGGGCTGGGCGGCTTGCTGCTCGTCGACGACTCGGCTCCGGAGACCGGCGCTTTTGGCCGCTCGGCGCGACGTGAGATCGCACGGGTGTTGCCCGAGTCGCCCCCTGTGCGGTTGGACCCGTCCCACGTGCTGTTTCGTTCTTACTATCTGCTCGAGCGCCCGTTGGGCCGCTTGCCGGGGTCGGGCAAGCTGGAAGCGATCGTGAGGGGCAAGAACGCACAGGTGGTATTTTCGGATGTGGACTTGCTGGGTGCGCTCGCGCGCAGCGGCGAAAGCTGGGCGTTCGACGTACAACCTGGCGGCTACGAGCAACGTGAGCACGCGGTTCGGCTGGCCGTGAATATCGCCATGTACGTGCTGTGCTCGGACTACAAGGATGATCAGGTGCACGCGAACTGGCTCATGCGACGGCGCGCAGGCTTACGCCGCTGATGGCTCGCCGATTTGCCTTCGCGGAAGACCTAGGAAGCGTCGCCCTGGCGGCCAGCCTGCTGGTGCTCCTCGGCTGGGGCGTGCTGCTCGCGGTCGAGCTCTGGCGCAACGGCGGCGCTCGCCGCACGATCGCCATCAGTGGGCTGGTGGCATTGATTTGCCTGGCCCTGGCCTTGCTCCGGCCGGTCGAGGTCAAGTCGAAGGGCAGCGTGGTGGGGCCTCGTGTGGTCGTGCTGGTGGACCGCTCGCGCAGGCTGCTGCTGCCCGATCCGCCGAGCACGCGCGATACACGCGCGCGCGAGGCCGTAGCCGCTCTCGGAAAAGCGTTTGCGGGTGCGCGGCTGACGGTGCTCGGCTTCGGCGAAGGGGATCCGAGCCCGCTGCCGCGCGACGAGAGCTCCGGCCCTCGCTTCGACGACAGCGATCTCGTCACCGCGCTGGCCGCTCTGGCGCGCGGCTCCGGTGAACGGCCGGCGGCGGTCGTGGTTGTGAGTGATGGGCGTCTCACCCGTCCTGGGGCCGACGCCACCGATGCCGAGCTCGAGCGTTCGATAGGTGAGCTCGGTGTTCCCGTTCATACGGTCAGCCTCGTGGAGCAGGCGCCTGCTGACGCTGCGGTGAGGGCCGTGCACACGGCGGGAGCGGCCGTAGCGCATCAGCCGCTGGCCCTGCGCGTCGACATTGCGTGCTCGGGCGGGCTCACGTGTGGCGACGTCCCCGTCACCGTGCGCGAGCTGCGGCAGAATGCCGAGCCCGCC
>DASQDA010001056.1:0-2191 GCA_035634435.1 Polyangiaceae bacterium | reverse complement strand
GCACAGCGAGAGATTGGGCCACACGGGGTAGTACCTTTCTACAATCCGGGCCAATCGGGGGAGGATGCGGCGCAATCGCTCGAGCAACTAGCGGAGCGATGCGGCCCGCAGGTGGGGATGATGCAGCCCGACGCCGACGCTGACGAGGCCCGTAGAGCCGTTTGCGATCTGCCGCTCGGCGGCTTCACGCTTTGGGAAGCCGGTCTCGAGTTGCGCGTGCCCATCGCCGGGGCTCTGTCGGCCGCGGTGTTCTCGGACGCGAGCGACGTGTCTGGCCGTCGCTTCGACTTCCGTTTCAATCGGCCTCACCTCAGCGCTGGCCTGGGCATTCGCTATGACACTCCCGTGGGCCCCGTGCGTCTCGACGGCGGTTACCGCATCCCCGGATTGCAAGTTTTCGGCGACGACGACACGAGCGACGAAGGGCTGCCCCAAGAGCTCTTCGGGTTGCCGGTGTCAGTTTCATTTGGAATCGGAGAGTCGTTCTGATGGCAACCTCGTCGAAACACCCGCTGCTGCGGAAGATCCTGCGCTGGCTCGGCATTGCTGTGGGGGGCTTGCTGGGGCTGATTGTCGTGGTGGTCGTCGCTGCGCTGCTTTCGCTGAATCTGGCTCCCACGCGGAGCTTCGTTGCCAAACAAGCCAACGCGGCGCTCGCCACGATGTTCCAGGGCAAGCTGGTGCTCGACCGTATCGGCAAGCTGTCGCTCTCCGGCGTGGGTGGGCTGGACGCCTCGGTCTATGACAAGCAGGGACGACGCGTCCTGCGCGTGAACGGACTGTCCGTCGACTTGCGCGTGACGCGGCTGGTGTGGGACGCGGTCGTGCGCCGACCCGAAGTGCTCGTGGTGAAGGTCGACTCTATCGCCGGCGATCACGTGGAGGTGACGCTCATCGACGACGGCACGGGTACGCCAACGATCGCGTCTGCCTTCGAGCCACGTGAGCCGAGCGAACCGACGCAGGAGGGCGGCGGAACCGTGATCGCCCTCGATCAGATTTCGCTGAAACACGTCTGGGCGCACGGAGGGCTGCAGGCGTTGCCCATCATCGACGTCGAGCTGGCGAACACGTTGGCCAACTTGCACATCGACCCGAGCCGCACCCGCTTCGTTCTGGAGAAGATGCAGCTAGAGGCGCGCAGCTTGCCAACGGTCGGCACCGCGCGAGGTCAGCTGCAGGCGCAGCTCAGCCTGCCCAGCGCGCCGGCGACTCCCGCCGGAGCGGCGGCGACGCCGAGGCCCGGCGCTGCGGGCGTGATGAAAGCGCGCGGCAACTTCAAAGGGGCAGTCGCAGGAGCGGACCTGTCCGCTCAGGCGAGCATGGACGGCGACAAGGTGGACGCGCTCGTGGAGGCGCCGGCAGTGAGCCCGGAGACCTTGAGCCGTCTGGTTCCAAGCCTTCGGACGCAGGGTCCGACGTCGCTGCGCGCGCGGGCGGAAGGCACGCTACCCGATCTCAGATTCGACGCCGAGGTGCTCGGCTCTGCAGGCCGCGTGACACTCGCAGGAACGGCTCAGGTCGCAGAGACTCAGCGCGTCTCCGCCACGTTGCGCGTTTCCGAGGTGAACCTGGCTGCGCTGTTGCCGGAGGGCGCCAAGAGCAACCTGGCCCTGGAAGCACGGGTGGATGCCCAGCTTGCAGCGGATGAGGCGCTGAGCGGCACGTATCGGGTGGAGGCACTGCCATCACAGTATGAAAGCTTCGGCACGCCGCACACGGTGATCGAAGGCAAGCTCGTGCAACCCGCTGGAGGCGCCCTCAGCACCGAAGGCACCGCCAACATCGAGGAGCCCGGCGCCCCGACGCGCATCGCCTACGACGTGCAGGTAGGAGGCTCGGGCGGGACCATAGCGGAGGCGCGCCTCAACACGCGCTTTGCCGGGCCCTCGCGCCTGGCAGGTCTGGTGCCCGGCCTCTCACTCGGCGGAACCATCGACGCCCAAGCGCGCGTCGAGCCCGACGCCGATCGGCTGAACGCCACCGTCAATGCGAACCTGAGCCAGCTACGCCAGGGAACCACCAGCGTGCAGCGGCTGACGGTGAAGGCGAGCGCCGCGGGCTCTTTGAGCGCTCCGAGCCTGCAGGCGCGCCTGCAGGCTGCGGGTGTGAGCGCCGGCGAGCGGCGGTTGAAGCTGGTAGACGTCACTGCAAGCGGTACCCAGAAGCGCCTGAACGTCGGCGCCACCAT
>DASQDA010001055.1:0-4708 GCA_035634435.1 Polyangiaceae bacterium | reverse complement strand
GACCCGGATCGTACTGATCCGGTCGCCTGTCAGCGTGCCATGACACTCAGTGTCGCTCAGCGAAGCAGAATCCGCAGGCTCAGTCAGCCGAGGGAGTTGGCTCCGGACGAAGAAGGTGGCGAGCTCAACATCGTCCCCTTCCTCGACATCATCGTCAACATCCTGATCTTCGTGTTGGCCACCGTCGCGGTGACCTTTACGGCCAGCATCGAAACCACCCCACCCGCCAGCCGTGGCGCCGGCGTCCGCAGCGAAATCCCTACCGAGGCCCTGAACCTCACGGTCTTCATCGTCAACGATGGGTTTTCGTTGAAGGCCTCGGGCGGCAACATTGCGCCCGGCTGCCAGGGGGTTGGACCTGGCATTTCGATCCCCAGCATCGCAGGCAAGTACGACTACGCGGCGCTGACCGCGTGCGCTGCACGCCTCAAGGGGTCGTCGCCGGAGTATCAGGACGAAAATCAGTTTTATATCGTCGCGAACCCCGGCACCGACTACCAGACGATCATCGATGTGATCGATGCGATGCGCGTGACGCCGCAGGGTGATGCGCTGTTCGACAACGTCAATTTCAAGGTACCTCGATGACCGACGCAGGACCCACGGGCACGCAGCCCAAGTCGACTCCGCCGCGCGGCTCGGTCGTCGAGTACAAGGCAGAGCTTCGCAAGGCGGTGCGTCGCAACGCGAAGGAGTCGGAAGTCAACTTCCTGAACATCACCGCGATGCTCGACATCATGACCATCATTCTCGTCTTCTTGTTGAAGACGTTGGGTGAGTCGAGCGCGGCCATTCCGCAGAGCGACGACTTGCGGCTGCCGAACTCGTTCATCAAGACGCAGCCGCACCAGGAAGGCATCATCGTCACCATTTCGAAAAGCCAGCTTCTGGTCGGTGACAATCGCATCCTTGGCTTACCTGGACGCGAGTCGACCGCGCAAACCGGCGTCGCCGCCGAGCACAAGCGCGGCGGTCCGAACGACCTCTTCATCGTGCCGTTGGGCAACGCGCTGCAGGCGGCCCGTAAAACCGACGTCGCCATTCGACGTGCCAAGGGCCTCGACCCCTCGAGCTCCGAGGCAATCATCATTGCCGACCGGACAACGCCGTACCGCTTGCTCATCGAGGTGCTCTTCACCCTCGGTCAAAGTGAGTTCGGCCGCTATCACCTGATGGTCATCCAATCGAAGACCAAGGACTGACTCGCCAGTGCTTGCTCGGCTGAGCTGCTAGCAAGCAAGGACGTCGCCGGCGGCAGGCCGCGCAGCCGCCGCAGCGAGAGTGTCGAGAGCGCGCACGATACGCTGGTGATGAAGCCCGGCTTGCCCTCCGGTCGCGTACCATGCTAAGCCCAAGGGGTCTCTCAAGGCTCATCGCTCCTGGGGGCGCGCTCTGGTTTCGGATCCCGGCGGTCAGGCGTCGGTCCGGTTCCAGCCAGAAGCAAACCCGAGGGCGGCGTATGCGGTCGACGAGCAGCAAACCTGCCTATTAGCTGGTTTCTCTCCTCGCCGAATCTGGGCGCCTGAGCCGCGCCCGCGGTAATGCTGTGACCGAACTCCTGTTGATCCTCGGGATCCAAGCAGCCGGCCTCGCTTATGCGCTGGTCGTGGGCCGAGCTTTTGCTGCCACCGAAGCGACCTCGTTGCGGCTTCGCCGCCTTGGCAGCGCGCTGGAACGAGCCACATCTGGCCTTCTGGGTCGCGGAGTGCGCGTCACCGCGCTGGCTGCCCTCGCGACCTCAGCACTGATGTTCTCTCTTCATTTGTACTTTCAACTGCCCGGCGCCCATTTGCGCGGGGTACCCATCGCGTTCAGCTGTGCGTTGGCAGTGCTGCTTGGTGCATTGCTCGCGTGCGTGAGCACGCACGCTGCGCTGCGCACGAGTGTCCGTGCCAGCCTTCGTATCGCTGGAGCCGCCCGAGCGAGTATGGACCGCGCGTTGCTGCTCGCCATTCGCGCCGGCGGCTCGGTCAGCTTGATCGCGGAAGCCAGCAGTTTGCTAGGCCTGCTCGGGCTGTTCGGCGTGGCCTTTGCGCTCGCCGGAGGCACCACGTTGGCCGAACCCGCAGCGCTGAAGCTCGTTCGCGAGCTCGTGCCCGCGCTCGCTGGATTTCCGCTCGGGGCCGCTGTCGCGAGCCTGGTGGTTCAGCGCGCCGGCGGCACCTATCACGCCGCTTCGGAGCTGGGTGGTGCCTGGACGGGGGAGCGCGAAGGGGGCCTCGAGCAACACGATCCACGCAACCCAGCGTTGGTGGGCGACCTGGCGGGCAATCACCTCGGGCGGAGCGCAACGCGGGCCGCGCTGCTCTTCACGACCGCGAGCGCTGCTCACGTCGCCGTGCTGGCCTTGGCGCTTGCCGCTGCCGCAACGGAACCAGCGGCGCCGCTGACGTGGATCTTCCTGCCGTTCGTCGTCCGAGCGTTTTTCTTGCTGGCGAGCGCCTTTGCCATGGGCGCCGTTCGCACCGAAGAGATGACCAGCCCGAGCGCTGCCATTCTGCGCGGTCAGGCGACGGCGACACTCGTGGGGCTCTCGGGGGTTTGCGGCGCGGCGCTTTGGCTCGCGCCCGACCACTGGGGCGCGCTCCTCGGAGCCGGCGCGCTGGGCTGCTTGCTCGCGTGGCTCGTCGGTCTGCCCGGCTGGCTGCGGCTGACCGCGCGCGGCGGGAGAGGCGCGCGCGAGGCTGACGATTCCTTCCCAACGACGGGTGCGCCTGCAGCCCTTGCCAACCTGGGAAAAGGTCTGGAATCCGTCGTCTTGCCGACCGTGGCCGTAGGTGTGACGGCCAGCTTTATCTGGTACCTTGGGACGAGGACCGGCCTCCCGTCTGGTGGGGTGTGGGCTGCGCTGGTTGGCTGGACGGCTCTTCTCGGGACGGCCGCCTTTGCTCATGCGGCGTGCGCGGTCGCCACGCTAGCGCAAGGAGCAAACGGCATCGGTCCGCTGGCTGCTCTCGATGCCGAAGCGCGGCGTCGGACCAGCCGACTCGAAGAAGCCAGCGTCGTGAGCGCGAGCGGACACGCCCAGCTCGTCACGGTGGCGGTCGCCACCGGCTTGCTGTGTGCACTGGCAATTCCCACGCTATCGGGCACGCACATGCGGCTGCAGTTCGGCATGCTCGACCCCAGCGTGACTTGGTCGGGCGCTCTCGGAGCTGCGCTGGTGCTCGCGTACGCGGGTTCTTGCTTGCGTGCGGCCGTCTCCGGAGCGCGCGAGGTCGCGGGTGAAGTCGAGCGTCAGCTGCGCGCGTTTCCGCGTGAACGCGGCGTCTTCAAAGTGCCGCCGAGCTTCTCGCCCAGTTACAAGGCATGCGTCGACCTCTGCTCACGCGTGGCAGTTCGGGGCCTGCCGTTCCAGGTCAGTGTGGCCGTATTCGTTCCGATGTGGTGGGTGCTCACCGTTCGCTTCGCGTTGCGTGGTGAGTCCGCACTTTCTTCCCAGGCCCTGGTCAGCTTCGTCCTCGCGTCCGCCGTCACCGGCTTTGCAGCCATGCTCGCGATCGACGCTGCCCGAGCTTCCCTGCTGGATTCCCGGCGAATGGGGCGCACGAGCGGCGCGGGCGACAGCAGCGCTCGCGGCACCACCCACGCCGTAGCCGACGCGTTGAGCAATTGCGCTGCACCGGCGGCGCACGCGCTGGTTCTGACCCTGGCGGCCATCGGCCTCGCCCTCGCTCCGTTCATGATCTAGTTTTTCCGCGCAAATGGCGCGGCACTCCAATCGAGACGAACAACTTGTCCTCCCTAGCCGACGCACTCTCTACCCTCTCCGACCGGGGCCTCCGACGTCTACTCGGTGCGCGCACCTTCCTCCGCGGCCTCGACTACGAGAAGCGCAAAGTGGTGGACGAGGTGCACCGCGTCGACGCCAGCGCCCGCGGACGCGTGAAAGGCTCCGATCCCGATCCGTACGAGGTGACCATTCGTCTCGGCGGCGAGGGCATCACCTCACATTGCACGTGCCCCGCATTTCAAAAAACCGGCCAGCACTGCAAGCACGTCGCGGCTCTCCTGATCACCGTACGCAACAAGGCGCGCCAGCAAATGCCCCGTCGCGAGGCGCCGCAGGGCGCCCCGCCACCGGTGCAGCAGCAACCGGCACCACAGAGTGACAATGGCAAGGGGGCCCGTCGCCGCGACCGGCGGCGCAGAACTCAGGTTCAGCAGCTCCCCGCTCACTCTCACCAGCATGCGCACCAGCACGCTCATTCACACGCTCACCCCCACCCACCCGTCGGTCACTATCAGCCAGCGCCTCCAGAGGCGAGCGCACGCTCGACAGGCATGGGCGCGTGGCTCTCCCCCGAAGGAAGCGTGCGGCAGGTCAAGGTGGAGTTCCGCGTTCACGTTCGGCAGGGTGGCCTGACCGTTACGGTGCTCGACGTCGACAACCGAACACCACTTCTGCCGAGCGTGGCGCTTGGCTGGCAAACGATGTCGCCGACGGCAGACCGCGGCGCCCTGCGCGTGCTGTCCAGGTTCGAGAGCGGCAATCCACGCCATCCGGCCGTCGACATCCGCGGCGAAGATGCCGCCGAGCTCTTGCCGCTCTTGCGTGACCGTCGCGTGTTGCTCGAGCCCGCCTTGATGCAGCTGCGCTTTCTCGAAGAGCCGCTCAAGCCCCGTTTCGACCTCGAGCTGGTGAGCGATACGATCGTCGCCAAGGTGACGTTCGAGCGCCCAGACGGGCGCCGCTTCTCGCTGACCA
>DASQDA010001054.1:0-14201 GCA_035634435.1 Polyangiaceae bacterium | reverse complement strand
TCACGGGTATCCTGGATTGGACGGAAGCTAAACAAACCGACCCCTCGCTCGACCTGGCGATGTTTTTTGGCTGCTTCGGGCAGGCGTCGCTCGAGCGTCTCCTCTGCCGTCTCGAGCGCTGTGGCACCCGGACTTGGCCGGGCCTGATCGAGCACGTGAAGGAACGCTGGGCCGCCTTTCCCGTCGTCGTGGCTGACTGGGCGCTGCGAAGCGATAACCCCGAGGTGCTCGCGCACGCTCGCGCGCAGCTTGCAGGCGTCGCCGAGCAGAGCAGCTGAACGGCCGCTCCAGAGGAACGAAGGCCCGCGAGCATCAGGCGTCCGAAACGCTCGGGTTTTGTTCTTACGGAGTCGTTCCGAGGCACTCGCGCGCAACATGCGGCGTTGCGCCACAGGTCCATTTTTCAGTACCTGACAGACGGTCAACGCGACTCAGACGTACGAGCCGTTGCGCGCAACGCGAACGCGGTGAGTGGTCATGAGAGTACAGACTGAAACAGACTTTGGGCGACCACTTCGTTATTCGGCAGCGCTGGCGTGCGGCCTGGCAGCCGTTAATGCGTGCGGCAGCGCCGACGAGCAGCTGTTCGGAAGCCGCCACACAGCGGGCGGAAACCACGGTACCGCCTCCGACCGCGGTCCAGGTACCGGTGGCAGCGGCGCAGCGGGCAGGGCAGACGACGGCCCCGTTGGCGGACAGGTAAGCTCCCACGCGGGTTCCGGTGGCGAAGCCGGCGACCCGCTTTCCGACCAGGACGCCGGCGCCGCTGGTGGTGCCGGCGTCAGCTCCTCGGGACCGGACGCTCCGCCAATGGGGGTCGGCGCGGCGCTGGGCTTCGTGCAGAGCGGTTCGCGCGCGCTCACACGTTTTCGCGGCCCCTACTGCGTTCCCATCGCCTTCTCCAGCCCGTTCGCGGGAGCCGCAAGTGGGCTCGGCGTGCAGCTATCGGCGCTCATGCCCGGCTCCCGCGCTGTGCACGATGGGCTCACGACCTGGGTGGAGGGCATCACGTCGCAAGGCTTCGTTGCGTGCGCCTCCGAAGACGCTGGATTCGACAACGCACACCCGGACTTCAGCCTTCATTGGCTTGCGTATTCGCATCAGGGCTTCGCACCGGGTGTGCTCGCAGCTCGCGCCCTAGTCGTGGCGACGGAACCCGCGGTACGGAGACACTGCCAGTCGGTCGTGTTCTCGACGCCTTTTCCCACGCGGCCGCAAGTGCAGGCGCGACTCAGCGTCCCCGCTGGTGCAAGCCCAGGCAGCCGTATGTCCGCTCTCTGGCTCGAGGAGGTCAGCGCGACTGGGTTCCGCCTTTGTGTCGAGCCACTGGCCAACGCCAGCAGCTCTCTCGCGGGGACGCAGGTGGAGTGGCTGGCGTATCCACTCGACCTGAACGCGTCGGGCTTCAGCGCCGGCGAATGGGACTTCCAGGCTTTTTCCGTCACGGCGTGCACCACGGTGCCGACGGGCTGCCGCAATTGTGAGAATGCTCAGCTCACGATCAATCACCACCGGCGCCCGGGCGGCGTTGAACCCTCCTCTGCCCCTGCCATCGTCTGGGGAGAAGACTTGAGCGCCAATGGCGAGCTGACGTTCTGCGTGCACAAGGGATCGCTGTACGTTGCTGGCAACTCGCAGGATGCACACCTCAGCGTCAGCTACTTGCTCCGCCGAGAGAACGACGGCTGACGCCGCAGCTGGCGAGCAGAGCACCTGAAAGGCGCTGTCAGGTTCAGATCTACGGCCGATTGATCTTCAGCACGAAGCCGTCGGAGTCGTCGGACACACCCCTGAGGCGGCCGAGGCCGGTGTTGAAGGAGGTTCCGTAGAAGAGCCCACCGAGGGCGAGTGTGCCGTTGACGGGATCGAGAGCTAGCCCGTCGCCGATCTCGGTGCCGGTGCCGCCGTAGATGCGACCGCTCTGGTAAACTCCGCTGGGCGAGAGTTTGACGAAGAAGGCGTCGGGCTTGGACTCGGCGCCGTTGGTAGCGGTGATGCGACCATCCCACGAGCCGTACAGTGAGCCGCCGACGTAAATGTCGTCGTTCACATCGACCTCGAGGCTCAGCGAACGCGTCGTCTTACCGAGCTCGTGGTGCGCGCCAAACTGGCTGACGGCGTTGCCGTAGCGGCGTGCGAAGACGGTCGAACCGTCGCTCGGATCGAGACTCAACACGAAGATGTCGTCGTCCGCGGCGCCACCAGCGGCCACCAGGCTCTCGGCTGCGCCGAAGTCGGCGCTGCCGCTGAAATAGCCGGTCACGACGACGCTGCCGCTCGTCGGTTGCACGGCGACGTCGTAGGCGCGATCGTCGCCCGTGCCGCCGAAGTGTTTCGACCAGATCGGGTTGCCGGTCGTCCCGTCGAGTTTCACGACGAAGATGTCGTGCGAGCCCGCGCTAGCGACCTCGGTCGTGTCCGCGTCCTGCACGAGCTTCGGAAAATCGAAAAAGCCTTCGAAACGGCCCGTCACGTAGACGTCGCCGGCGGCGTCCGTGTCGACACCGAAGACATAGTCGTCGTCGAACGAATTGCCGCTGTCGTCCGTCAGTGCGCGCCCACCGAGCAGGTAATACCATTGCACGGCGCCAGTGGTGCGATCCAGCTTGACCACTAGGCCGTCCTCGAGGCCACGCGGTGCGATCGGGCCCAGCGTCGGGATGACGAGTGGCTCGTCTTCGTCGGCGCTGACCTTTCCTCCCACGATCACGTCGCCGTCGAGACGGCTGAACACGATGCGCTCGGCGCGATCGAGTCCACCGCTTCCGAATTGCTGGCTCCAGCGGTGCTTGCCGTCGGTATCCATCAGCGCGACCACGAAGTCGCTGCTGCCGTGCTGCAGATACGTCGGTGAGCTGCCGCCGAAGTGGATGCCGCCGAACAGACGCACGATGAACGCCACGTCGCCGGTCGTGGTGTCGACTGCGAGCTGTGTTCCGTATTGGTTGCTGGTGTCGCCGAATTTCTGCGACCAGACCGGTTTGCCCAGCTCGTCGTACTTGGCGAGGAAGACATCGTTCTTGAACTGCCCCCCGGGCTCGTCCGAGGCGAGCACGCCCGTGCCGAAATCGGCGTAATTCGAGAACTCTCCGAGCACATAGGTGTTGCTGGCACCGTCGATGCCGACGCTGTTTACCGAATGCGTACCGGGCGCAGAAATCGACGTGTGCCACTGCTTGCTACAGTCGCTCTCGACCACACCGTTGCAGTTGAGGTCCGCCGCGGAGCCGCATTCGCTACCCGCGCGCGGCCAGGTGTAGTCGCCCAGCGCGCACACGTCGGGCATCCACAGCTCGCCATCGGCGGAGCAGGTCTGCACGGCAAGCGCGCAGGGTGATCCGGCTGCCGCTGCCGAGAACCACGCGTCCGGCACCCCAGCCGGCAGCTCACACTTGCGCTCTGCGCGCGGCGTGCAGGAGGTGGTAGGGGTTGGCGGACGCGCACCCGAGATGAAGTCGCGGATGCAGGCCAGGTCGTCATCGCTGAGCGGAGCCAGCGGCGCTGGTGGCATGCGATCGCCACAGGTGGAAGCGCCGCTGATCTTGGCAATGATCAGGCTTCCGCTCTCGGTGGGATCTTGGGGGTCGGCGAGCACCTCGCCGCAGCCTTCTCCGACCACCCCGACAATGCGCGATTCGAGCCCGATTGACTTCAGATCCAGTCCAGATTGCAGAGCGCGGTCGTTGTGGCATCCGCCGCACTTGTCCATGAGCAGCTGCGGCGCATTGCAGGGCTCAGGCAGGATGGGGCCGTCGCCGCCGCCGCCGCCCTCGCTTTCGCCGCCGCCGCCGCCCTTGCTTTCGCCCCCGCTGCCAGCGTGGCCGCCGCTGGCGGCGCCCGCTACCGGGCCGGGCGCAGCGACGTTATCCGAGCTTCCGCACGCAACGAACGTCACCGCCGACGACACACAAGAGAGGGCAACCACACACAGCGACGTACGCATCGACGACCTCGGGATTGATGAACAGCAACGCGCGAATTGCCGCGATGTTCTTTTGCTCCAACGGGCGCGTCCGTAGTGCGTTAAGGATCGATGTTCAAGTCTGGCTCACCTTGGAGCGCCCTCGCGATTGGTTGTCTGTGGTTGACCACGACCAGCTGTGGTGAGGACGCCCCCGCCTCCCCCTTGGGCAACGCCGGCAACGCCGGGAACGCAGGTACCGATGGCAACGCGGGCAGCGCCGGTAGCGCCGGGAACGCACCCGACGGGCCAAACGCGGGCGCAGGCGGCAGGGAAGTCGACTGCACGAACAGCGCCGAGCCCGGCCCGAGTCCCCTGCGCCGATTGTCGCGCGTTGAATACGGCAACACCGTGTTTCAGCTGCTTGGTGACCCGAATCATCAACGGTTGGGGCAGGACAGCCTGGTGCCTGACGGTGAGACGCTCGGCTTCAGCAATCAGGCCGGAGTCGTCAGTACCAGCCCGCTCTTGGCCTCGCAGTATCTGAACAACGCCGAGGCGTTGGCCGAGCAACACGCAGGCAAGCTCGCCGACGGTATGCCAAGCTGCGCGGCGGCGCCGACGATCGCCGCGTGCACCAAGGAGGTGAGCCAGTGGCTCGGCACATTCGGCAAGCGCGTCTACCGCCGCCCGCTTTCCGCCGATGAGATCGACTTCCACCTGGAGACCTACCGGTGGGAGGTCGACGCGCGCAATGATCACCGCCAAGGCATCAAGCTCGTCCTGCAGACCCTGCTCCAGTCGCCGCACTTCCTGTATCGTCCTGAGCTCGGCGCGGTGGATGCGTCTCTCGAAGACGGCCTCGTGCGGCTGACCTCGTGGGAGATGGCCACTCGTCTCTCCTACATGTTCTGGAACACGATGCCAGATATTGGCTTGTTCGAAAGCGCCGAGCGGGACGCGCTGCAAACGCCCGCGCAAATCGAGACGGCAGCGCGCCGTCTGCTGAGAGCCGAGCGCAGCCGCCTCGCGTTTCGCAATTTTCACGAGGAGTGGCTCGACCTCGAGCGCATCGTGGCGGTGCGGAACAACGGCAAAGACACGACGTTATTCCCGAGCTACGACGACGGGATTCCGGCGGAGCTGCATGATGAGGTTTCCGCGTTCTTCGAGCACGCCATCTTCGAAGAGAATGCCAGCTTGGAAACGCTGTTCACCGCTAGTTACACGATGATGAATCGCCGCACCGCCGCCTTTTATGGCATTGCGGGGGGCCCAACTGGCGACGCCTTCGAGAAGGTGGAGCTCGATCCGAAGTTGTACTCTGGGTTTCTGACACAAGCTGGGCTCCTGATGGCCAATGCCAAGTCCGACATCGGCTCGCCGATCCACCGCGGCCTGTTCATCCGCGAAAACATCCTGTGTCAGCCGCCGCCCTCGCCGCCGCCGGACGTGCCGCCGCCCCCCATGGTGGACCGCACCAAGACGACACGCGAGCAGTTCGCCGAGCACTCCGAGAACGCGACGTGCGCAGCG
Source organism: Polyangiaceae bacterium (assembly GCA_035634435.1). Classification (GTDB taxonomy): domain Bacteria; phylum Myxococcota_A; class Polyangia; order Polyangiales; family Polyangiaceae; genus PMG-095. The sequence goes on along the minus strand of DASQDA010001054.1, from coordinate 8,764 downwards.
TGCCACAAGTTCATGGATCCGCTGGGCCTCGCCTTCGAGCACTTCGACGCAGTCGGGCTGTATCGCGAGGAAGAGTGGGGTCAGCCCATCGACGCGCGTGGCACGATGTTTCAGGCCGTCGAGGGCGACATCATCGCTGAGGCAGAGTTCGATGGGGTGGTCGAGCTCGGCCGCACGCTGGCGGCCAGCGAGCGCGTCAAGGAGTGCGCGGCTCGCCAGTGGTTTCGCTACTCCATGGGTCGGGGTGAAGGCGACCAAGATGTGTGCTCGCTGCGCTCGATCGACGCGGAGTTCGCGCGGGCCGGCTACGACATCAAAGAGCTGTTGATCGCCATCACGCGCACACCCGCGTTTCGCTACCGACGCGCGGTGGTGCCCGGAGGCAACCTATGAAACCAAAAACACTCGACCGACGGACGCTACTGCGTGGTGCCGGCGCCCTCACGGGGTTGCCCTTTTTGGAGGCAATGCGGCCGGCTTTCGCGCAGGCGCCCTGCGAGGCAAGCCCGCCCAAGCGCCTCATCGTCTTCTACTCACCCAACGGAACCGTACCCAAGGACTTCTGGCCTTCGCAGGTGGGAAGGAACTTCCAGCTCAGCAGCATTCTCGCGCCTCTCGAGCGACACAAGCAAGACCTGGTCATCGTTGGCGGTTGCGACATCATCACGGGCAACCGTGGACCTGGCGACCCGCACCAGCGCGGCACGGGCGCGTGTCTGACGGGACGTCCTCTGCTCACGGGCACCTTCTCTGGGGACAGCAACGAAGTCGCAGGCTGGGCGTCAGGCATCTCGCTCGATCAGCAGGTCGCGCGCACTTTGGGCAAGTGCACCCGGTTTCCGTCCCTCGAGTTTGGCGTAATGGTCGAGAACCCGACGGTGCGCGGGCGCATCTCGTACACCGGCGCCGGCAAGCCGCTGCCTCCGGAGAACAGTCCCAGCAAGCTTTACGAGCGCGTGTTCGAGCCAGGGCTGACGGCTGGCGAAAAAGCGCTGCGGCGCGAGCGCCGGCGTCACGTCGTGGACCGGACCTTGTCGCAGTACCGCGACCTGCGCGGCCGTTTGGGTAGCTCCGACCAGCAAAGGCTCGACTCTCACGTCGAGTCGCTGGTCGAGCTCGATGCGCAGCTCAGCCGTCCTGGAGTCGAGTTCGGCGGCGCCTGTCAACCGCTCAGCGTGAACCCAGCCCTGGGCACCGCGTTCGACTACTCGCAGATCCTCGCGGTCGGCGCAGCGCAGCTCGACGTGCTCGCGCTCATGTTCCGCTGTGACATCACCCGCGTCGCTACGGTGATGTGGACGCACTCGCAGTCCACGGCAAGCTACCCAATCAACCTACGCTTCGGCAACACCACGTTCACCCAGTCCGGCGGCCATCACGGGCTTGCGCACAAGGGCGACGGCGAGGCGGAGTTCGTGGCGAAAAACGGCGCGGTGAACCGCCTGATCATGGAACAGATAGCGAGCCTGATCGATCGCTTGAAGGCCATCCCCGAAGGCAACGGCACGGTCTTCGACAACACACTCATCCTGTACACGAACGAGCAAAACAAGGGCAACAGCCACGACCTGGGTGACATGCCGTACCTGCTGGCGGGCTCAGCGGGCGGAGCCGTCGATACCGGCCAGTACCTCCGCTTCGCGCCCGCGCTCGCCGAGCGTCGCGGCGTCAAGGGCGAAAGCCACAACCGCATGCTCGTCACCGTGTTGCGAGCCATGGGCCTGAGCGATACGTCCTTCGGTGACACCGAAAATCCCGCCCTCGGGACGGACGTGCTGCCGGGCATCCTGCGGGGCTAACGCTGCCTGGCGGCCTGGCAGCTCATTGCGCCTCGCAGCGCATCGAGAGCTATCGGTTTGACCAGGTGCTCGTCGAAGCCTGCGGTGCGGGACTTCTCGCGGTCCGCAGCCTGACCGTAGCCACTGAGCGCGATCAGCCGCTTGTCGCCGAGCCGTGGATCCTGTCGCAGGCGTCGTGCAACCTCGTGGCCGTCCAGCTCGGGCAGTCCAATGTCCAAGATCACGACGTCCGGCTGGAAGCGTTCCGCGGCGCGGAGTGCGGCAAGCCCGTCGTGCACGTACTCCACTTCGTAGCCGTCCATCGAGAGCAGCAAGGCGATCATCTCGGCTGAGTCGACGTTGTCGTCGACGACGAGCACGCGCCTCTGCAGCTGGGGAGCTGCATCGTGCGCCGCCGTCGGCTCGCTCTGCACCGCTGGTTCGTCCTGCGCTGTCACCTCGATGGGACCCGGCAAGGACAGGCAGAACAAGCTCCCTTTTCCGACTTCGCTAGTCACGGTGATCTCGCCGTCGTGCAGGGCCGCCAACTCCCGGACCAGGGTAAGGCCGAGCCCCATACCCCCTTCGGAGCGTGCCAGGTCCGGCGACACCTGAATGAAGGGATCGAAGATGCTTTTCAATCGATCGGCGGCGATGCCGATCCCCGAGTCGCGAACGAACAGCTCAATCCGGCCGCCCGCGCATTGCCACCCGAGCTCGACCTCGCCGCCCGGGTCGCTGTACTTCGCGGCGTTCGTCAGCAGGTTCGTTAGCATCTGTTCGAGCCGCACCGGGTCGGCGCGAAGCCACAGCGGAGGGTTGTGGTCGAGTACGAGGCGATGCTGCTTCGAACGCATCAGTGGATCGACGGTGTCGACCGCGCGTGCCACCACCTGGTTCAAAGAAACGGCTTCGGGGCGTAAGGTTATCTTGCCACGCGTCACTCGCGCCACGTCGAGCAGATCGTCCACGAGCCGGGCCAGCTGGGACGTCTGACGTTGCATAATATCGTGCGTGCGTCGCAACAGCTCGGCTGGAGCTTGACCCAGGTGCAAGACCTCGAGTGAGGTCGAAATCGCCGCCAGCGGATTGCGGAGCTCGTGACCGAGCAGAGCCAGAAATTCGTCTTTGCGTAGGTCTGCCTCGGCGAGCTGTTGATTCAGTCGAGCGGCGTCTGCGAGCGCCCGTTCGAGCTCTCGCCGAGCGGCGTCGAGCGCGCTGGCGAGGTCCTGCGCTTGCCTGCCAGCGTCGCGCGCCACGGCAGCCTCGCCCCTGGCGACGAGCGCTTCGGCCTCGGAGCGGAACGCGGCACCCAGCAGGGGCAAAAGCGCGACGGCGCGTGCAAGCCGGGCGGGCTCCGGGCAGCCACCGAGCAGCATCAAGCACGTGCCTCCTGACGTCGTGTGCGCGACAACCTTCAGTGCTCGCTCCCCGCTCACCGGAACGATCTCGCCGTGGTGAGCTCCGGGATTCGAGCAGGTGGCCAACAGCTGTCGCCAACCTCGACCGCGGAGGGTTTGAGCGGTGCCGGCGACCGGTATTAGGACGCCGAGCTCAGCGTCGCGCTGAAACAAGCACACCGAATCCGCTGCGAGATGAGCTGCGAGGGATTGTATAGCCGCTCCACGCGTCTCACGCGCCGCGACATCCGCAAGGATCTGCTCGACCGCCACCTTAGGTCACTCGGGCAGCACGCACACTACGGCCGTACAGTTGTGGAAGCCGCCAAACTGGCCCTCTGCGCGCGCGATTTGCCCGTGTGTGTTGCAGCCGAGGTAACGCGCAGCGGGGCCCAGAGCCTGTGCTAAACCTTCGAGCTCGAGCCCAAAGCCGTCGCCGATGCGCAGACGAGTGGCCACGCAATCGAAAAACAGCGCCACCTTCGGCTTCCCCCCCTGCAGCCCGTCGATTGCCGACGTCGTGGCTCGCGAGGCAGCATCGATGGCGGACGTTTGGTCCGTGCGCATGATATGCACCGTGGCTCCGACCGGTATTTCCGAAGCGCAGGCCACCGAACCATCCGAGCTGATTGAAAGCGGCACTCTCAGGCGATAGCCGTTGCCGGTGTCGATGCCGATGATGTTGTGCAAGAAGTAAGGGAGAGGCGCGGCGCGATCGAGCGTCTGCGCTGTTTCCTGCGCGTGCTCGTCGAATGCGTCGGCGGCCGGTAGCCCGTTGAGGCTGATGAGCCGCATGCCATCTGCCTCGGTCACGCGCATCGGCGCGCTCGCCGGCTTCCAGCCGTGGCCGACGCCCACCCCAATCGGCTTCTTCGATAGTATCTCCAGCGCGACGGCCGCGTCGGTGAGCGCCTCCTCTCCGAAGAACACACTCGTGCGCTGAAACTGCGCATCGTCGCCCGCTCCTCCGCCAAAGAATTGATACTGGCCCGAAGTCGCCAAGGTCAGCTGGTCCACGAGATCGTCGGCATGCCCGGCCAACGCGTCCGTCATCACCAGCGCGCTTCGATAAGGGTGCGTATGGGTACCCGGTCCGCGAAACGATGCTGCCATCTCGCGCGCGGCCTGCTCGCGGCTCTTGGAAAGCCCGCGCCCCACACCGGCGGCAAACAACAAGCTGTCGGAGCGAAGAGCCAGCACGCAAGCCATGCCCTCACCCTGTGCCGCATGCGTGAACTCTCCGGACGAGGAGGCGCCCACCAAGAGCCGGGGATTGCAGCTTCGCTTCAGCGCCTGCAGTAGCAGCGTCGCGTCGTAGCGCGGCGACGCAAACAAGATCATCGCGTCCGCCGGCTTGCCTGGCATCTGCCGACTCACCCCGTCACACAACTCCTGGGCTGCCGCCTCGGTCGTATCGACGTTGCTGTAGGCGATAGCAGTTTCGGTCATGGTGGTTGACTAGCACTGTCTCGACCTGCGAGAAGCCTCAGAATTCGTGAACCCGGTCGCGCACTCGGGACGCTGGACACGTCGGCAAGTTGCGCGTTCTTCAAGCGAGCTGGATGCCCACCCCGCGACATGCTCGGCGGCACCGCCGCCTGCGCGTGCCGCCCCCTCCCCGGCGTCGCGCTTCGCGCGACACGGGAGGGGCACGTGGTGGAGGGAGAACGCTCCTCGATCGTTGAACTGCTGAAGACGCGAGGAGGACGCTCGGTCGGGCGCGCGGCCCCGCGTGCTGTGTTCGCCTCGCAGCGTCGCGCGTGGGTCCGGGCTCCACCTTGAAAGCGCTCAGAGCGTGTAGAGGAACGCGAGCAGGTCCGACTTTTCGTCCTCGGTCAGTTTGGTCTGCAACACCAAGTTGAAGAACTCGATGGTGTCTTCCAGCGTGAGCAGCCGCCCATCGTGGAAGTAGGGCGGTGAGTCCTTGATTCCACGCAAGGTAAAGGTCTTGATTGGACCCTCCGCCCTGGCGGTGATGCCATTGATCGTGCGCGGCTCGTAGAAGCGCTCGAGCTCCAGGTCGTGCATCGTATTATCGGTGTAGTGAGGTCCGCTGTGGCAGCTGGAGCACTGAGCCTTGCCGAAGAACAGGTCTTGGCCTCGCAGCTCCGTCTCGCTGGCCACGGCTGGGTCGAGCTTGCCGTCGACGCCCAGCTTCGGCGCCGGCGGGAAGTCGAGAATCTTCTGAAACTCGGCCATGTGGTGGACCTGCAGGCCCCGGTCCAGAGGGTTCACTCCCTTCTTGGTGGCGAGCACGGGGTCCCCATCGAAGTAGGCGGCACGCTGCTCGAATTCCGTGAAGTCTTCCACGCTGCGCAGCGCTCGCTGCGAGCCGAAGATTTCCTGAACATTGACGCCGCGCAGTGACGGCGAGTCGATGCGGTTTCGCATCTCCTGCGGCCGGATGTCCCCCACCAAGTGTGTGCCGGCGTTGGTGTGGCCGTTGGCATGACAATCGAAACACGATACGCCGAGGCTCGGCCGCTCGGAGCGGCGATCATCGATGAGATTGAACTGTTGTTGTGGAAACGGCGTCAGAAGCAGGCGCAGTCCATCCAGCTGCTTGGGGTTCAGGATGCATTTGAAGAGCTCGAAATAGTTGTCAGTGGTGATGAGCTGTCCTTGCGACACGTCGCCCAGGTCTTTACGCGTGGTCAGGAACATCGGCGCCGGGAACTCAGGCAGGAAGGCATCCGGAAGGTCGAATTCAAGGTCGAATCGCGTGAGGTCACGTCCGGTCTGACGCAGCACTTCCTCGATATGAAAGTGAGGGAACAACATGCCCCCTTCGGGCTGTTTCGGGTGCGGCAGCGGGAAGAATCCGGCGGGAAATACGTCGCTCTCGCGAATCTCGCTCGGTGTCAGCTCGGCGAGGGTCTGCCAGGTGGCGCCCGCGGGAAGGCGAACGCGCACGCCGCTTTGTATGGGTTTTCCGCCCGTCATCGCCACGTCCGAGGAAGGCGAGTCAGAGAGGTCATAGCGCGCCTCCAAGAGCTCGAGCTGCCGACGCATGGCCTCTGGCTTTTCGGCGATCTTGGTCGCCATGAGCTTTGGAAAGTCGACGTGCTGGTCGCCGCCACCGTTCAGGTCTCCGCACGCGGCGGGTGGCGGCGCGGCGTTAGCTGGCGAGTCCGGAAAGGGATTTCTTTGCGGTTCGATACGCTCTCGAACCGCGCCTTCGCCGGTTTTCGTCGCCTCCGTTCCGCAAGCAAGCAGCAACAGCCCAGCGGCGCACACGCAATGAAATCGAAGCATGCTAGTGAGTTTCCCTTCAATCGGCTGCAAGCTGCAGCGCTCCAGCCGCCCGCGTGTGCAGATAGCGTGCCGTGACACCGCTGCAGACCGCGTGTGGAAAACCACGCGGTCAGCGTGATTTACGATCTGTCAAATGCGCGCGGCTGAGCAGTCACGCCCCGATCGAGGCGCTATGCTACGACGGTGCCGACCGGCTGGAGCGCGCGTGCGACCGGTTACCGAGACTCAATCGGGCTCGAGGACGCGCTGCGGCGTGGCTGCCGAGCGGTGCTCCCCCAGGGCCACCGGAACCTGCGTGGCCGACATAACGGGCGCCTGGCAGGTGAAGTTGCGACAGATGTACAGGGTCGCTGCGCCGCTCACGGCGGTCTTGCCCTGCGCGAGCGGCGTTGCGGCGGCGCTCGCAGGGTCGACCAACACTTGCACGCGGTTGGGTAGGTACTCGCGGCCCAGCGCCAAACAGAAGCCCTCGGTGTCCGCCGCCGACGGCGTGCCGACGAGCACGAGCTCGGTGGGCGTCTCGAGCAAGAAATCCAGCACGCTCAGTGTCGAGCAGAAGGCGCGCGGGGCGCGTTTGATCCGATCCGCATAGGCGCTGATCGCCAGAACGGCGCGGCGGCGCAGGTCGTCGCGCCCCAGGTGATAGGAAAGCCGTGCCAGAGCGCGCGCCGCCATCGCATTCGGGTTCGGCAACGCACCGTCGTGACCTTCTCGCACGCGCGTGATGAGCCCTTCGTGGCCGCGCGCCGTGTGGAAGAACGCGCCGCCGTCGCCGTCGAAGTCTTCGAGCACGCACTCCATCAGCTGCAGCGCGGCGTCGAGCAGCGGCTGCTCACCGGAGGTTTCATAGAGCGACAGCAAGCCGTCCGCGAGGTAAGCGTAGTCCTCCAGAAACGCGTCGATGTGAGCCTTGCCTGCGCGCGCCGTGCGCAGCAAGCGGCCATCAGGGCGGCGCAGAGTCCCGAGCACGAAGCTCGCTGCGCGCCTGGCCGACTCGAGGTAGCGCGCATCGCGCAGCACGCGATGGCCTTCCGCCATCGCGCCAATCATCAAGCCGTTCCAGGCGGTGAGCACCTTGTCGTCAAGTAGCGGCGCCACCCGCTGCTGCCGCGCGTCGTAGACCTTGGCTTTGCAGCGCTCGAGTAGCTGCGCCAGGTCCGCCTCCGCCATTCCGAGATCCTCGGCAGTGCGCGCCAGTGGTCGCGGCGTATTCAGAATGTTCTTCCCCTCCCAGTTGCCACCCACCGTGATGTCGTAGTGGAGACAGAAGGCTTCCGCGTCGTCCTTACCAAGAATGTCGTCGATCTCCTCCGGCAGGAAGACGAAGAACTTGCCTTCCTCACCCTCGCTGTCCGCGTCCGTCGCCGAGAAGTAACCGCCCTCTGCGCCCTGCATCTCACGCACCACGTAGTCGAGCGTTTCGGCCGCCACTCTGCGGTACTCGTCGTCACCGGTGACCTGGTATCCCTCGAGATAGGCGGGAACCAGCTGCGCGTTGTCGTAAAGCATCTTCTCGAAGTGCGGCGCCAGCCAGCGCTGGTCGGTCGAGTAGCGGGCAAATCCACCTGCCAGGTGGTCGTAGATGCCGCCATTCTTCATGCCGTCGAGCGTCTTCGTGAGCATGAGCCGCGCTTGTGCGTCGCCCGTGCGGCGGTGGTGGCGCAGCAGCAAGCCGAGGGCCTGGTGCGGCGGGAACTTCGGCGCGCTGCCGAAGCCGCCCCAGCGCGTATCGAAGCTTTCCGCCAGGTGGGCCACGGCTGCCGCGATGCTGCTGTCGTGCAGCGCACCGGGAACGCTGGCCCGGGCTTGCTGCTGCTGCACGTGAGAAGTCAGCTGCTCGGCTTGCCCGAACAACGACTCGCGTTCGCTGTTCCAGAGCTCGGCAATCTTGGTGAGCAGCGTCAGAAAACCCGGTCGCCCGTAGCGGTCAGTAGGCGGGAAGTAAGTGCCGGCGAAGAAAGGCCGCTGATCGGCGGTCAAGAACACGCTCATCGGCCAGCCGCCACTGCCGGAGATCGCTACCGTTGCCGCCATGTAGATGTCGTCGATGTCCGGGCGCTCCTCGCGATCGACCTTGATCGAGACGAAGTAGCGATTCAGAAATTCGGCGATGCCGGGGTCCTCGAACGACTCGCGTTCCATCACGTGGCACCAGTGGCAGGCGGCGTAACCGATGCTCAGAAAGATCGGCTTGTCTTCCAGCCGCGCCCGTTCCAGCGCCTCTGGCCCCCAGGGGTACCAATGGACGGGATTGTTGGCGTGCTGCAGCAGGTAGGGGCTGGTCTGGGTAGCGAGGCGATTGCTGGACAGGAGCTACTCGGCGTGGAGCAC
>DASQDA010001053.1:0-4650 GCA_035634435.1 Polyangiaceae bacterium | reverse complement strand
GCGAGCAGGGCCCCGCTCGCAACAGCTGCTCGGCCTCCGCGCGTTCCACATTGCCTCCTCGTTGTGCTCATCTACCCTGCCCTCCGCGGTAAGGATGGCCCAGTATGCACGCGCGTCAACCAAGCACGCGGCATGCTGGTCAAGGCTTCAGCCGCCGCTCCGAGGGCGTTCCGTGCACCCACGCGCATGTCTCTGCCCCGGGGCATTGGCGGTTGGTCCGCCTCGTGCTTCCTTGCGCTGCGTGGCAGGCCCCTCCCGCGACACCCAAGGCTCCGACCCGCGGGTCGTGCCGCGTCTACGTGATTGGTTCCTGCGGTTGACGCAGGGAAAGCACTTCCGCGAACGCGAGCGCGGCGTTGCCATACCGGAAGCAGGTGCTGACGCGGGCCCGCGGCGGCCGCGACGCTGGCGCCTCATCTTGGTGCTGATTGCCGCGCTGGCGGCCTACCCGCTGCTCGGCACGCTGGCGCTCTGGAGCGGCTTCGTGGAGTGGGCGGTGCGCTCGGACGATCTGCGCGTCGAGCTCGAAGGGCCCGCTTATACGATCTGGCCAGGGCGGGTTCACGTCAAGCATGCTCGCGTGCTGGTGAACGGGGAGACCCAATTCATCCTGCGGGCCAGCGATCTGGTTGCGAACCTCAAGCTGCTGTCGCTCTTCAATCGCAAGTTTCACGTGGTGGAGCTCGAGGGTCGCGCCGTGCGCTACCAGATGCGGGTCCGGATGGAGAGCGAGCAGGGCATGGAGCAACGTATTGCCGCGTATCCTCCGTTGAAAGACCTACCCGGGGCCAACGTGATTCGCGAAAAGGATGCCAAAGACGAGGCGAGCGGAGGCGGCTGGACGGTCGAGATCGAAGGTGTGGACGTGAGCGTCGAGGAGCTCTGGTTTCTCGAGTATCGCTATCTCGGTGATGGCAGGTTGCGCGGCGGGTTCCTCGTCGGACCGGGCGCCCTGAGCGTGACGACGGCGGTCCAGAACCTGGGCCCCGGTGAGCTACGTTTCGGCGCCGAGCAGCCGCTCGCGAAGGACCTTCGGGCGCAGATCGACGCAAACATCCCGCGGTTGAACCCCGCCGAGCAGCCTGGCGCGGGTTTCCTGAAGATGGTGACCGCGCGCATCAACCTGCGGGCGAATGTGCAAGCACTCACCCACCTCGGCGCGTATTTCGAGGGCATGCAGGTGAGTGGCGGGCAGGGACCGCTTACCCTGGACTTCTACCTCGAGAACGGCGTGCTCGGCGCCAAGAGCCACCTCGACTACCAGACTGCATCCATCGGGCTGAAGGGACGCGGTTTCGGGGTGCAGACGGACTGGCGCCTGGAGCTCGATGGGGATGGCGAAGCACAGGACAAAGCAGCTGGCTTGCCGCTGTTGCGGTCGGCGTCGAAGGCCACTTATGTGTCGCTCGCACGGCGTGACCGCGAGCTCACCCTGCAGATCCACGGCCACGAGGAAGAGCTAGCGCTCGACACCGTTCAGCTCAGCAGCGCCACCCCGCTCAAACGCGCCTCCGTCCGCATGCCCACGTTGCTGTCGGTGGATCTGGACGATCTGGACGTGGCGTTTCCGGAGGGAACCCCGCTGCGCGTGACGGGGGGCGAAGCGCGTGGCTCGCTCAGACTGGACATGGGCCCCGACTACTGGATCCGCGGCCCGATGAGCCTGGTGGCGGAAGGCGCGGAGGTGGCCGCACCCGGGATCCGGGTCAGTGGCAACACCAAGCTGCAGGGACAGCTCAGGGTCAATCCCAAGCTCGAGATCCACCATTTGGAGGACGTCGCGCTCATGATGCGCCACGTTGGCGTCCAGGTGGGCGATGAGCGGGTGCAGGACTGGTGGATGACGCTGGCGAGCGAGCGTCTCACCTTCCGCAACAGCGAGCCGACGAGGATCCACGGTACGGTGACTATCCGCGCTAAAGATCTTGAGCCCATCCTGGAGGGGCTGGCCGAAAAGGACAAGCTCACTCCGCTGGTTCCCCTGTTGACCAGCCTCGACAATTTCGAGGCGAAGATCACGCTGCGCAAGACCGGGCCCGCCACCGACGTGACGCTGGCGTCCCAGAGCGACGTGTGGGACGTCGCCGGCCGCATCTACAGCAACGGCGAGGAGCAGCGGATGGCGCTCGTCGTGGGTGGCCAGGCCGTATCCGTCGGCATCGCCAGGGCGGGGGGTGAGCTCGAGATCCAGCCGTTCGCCAAGACCGACTGGCTGAACGCCAGACTGCGCGCCTTCCCGAAGCCGCTGGTACAGATGGCGCCCTCGAAGCCCTGAGGCGGCGCGGCCTGGGCGTCGCCGGGATGCGAGGCGTGTTTTTGTCGCTCGGCGTGTCACGGGGCGGGGCGCTGGCTCGTCTTCGAGGAGAACTGCAACCAGGAGCTCCCATGCTGAAGTGGCTCATGCTCAAGCGCCTTGCCGCATTCGAACGCACCTACGCCTACGATGCCAGTTACGTCCGCGCGATCCTCGCCACAGACCTGCGGGCCTTCCTTGCGCTGGCGAAAGTCGGCGGCATCGCCCGTTACCGGCGCGACGTTCCCCTGGATGTCTACTATGCGGCCAAGCTCACCAGCACCATGGCCGAGGACTGCGGCCCGTGTACCCAGCTGGTGGTGGCAATGGGTCTGCGTGCGGGCGTCGCCCCCCGCACTCTCGCCGCCGTGTTGCGCCAAGACTGGGGCGAGCTGTCGGAGCCCGCGGAGCTCGGGGTGCGCTTCGCGCGCGCCGCCCTGCGCCACTCGGAGGAGGGCGAGTCGCTGCGCGCCGCCATCGTGCAGCGCTGGGGTGAGCGCGCGTTGATCTCGCTCGCTTTCGCCGTCGCCGCGGGCCGGCTGTACCCGACGCTCAAGTATGCGCTCGGCCACGGTGTCGCCTGCGAGCGCGTGGTTGTCGGCGGTGAGTCCATCAGCGTGCTACGGAGCGCGGCGTGAGCCTCTCCGAGGACGCGGCCACGAGCTTCGAGCCGCACCGTGCGCACCTACGCGGCCTTGCGTACCGCATGCTGGGATCCGTCGCCGAGGCGGAAGACGCGGTCCAGGACGCGTTCCTGCGCTGGTATGCGGCCGAGCGCTCTGCGGTGGCGGAGCCGCGTGCGTTCCTGATACGTATCGTCACGCGGCTGTGTCTCGACCGGCTGAAATCCGCGCGAGCCCAGCGCGAGCAGTACGTGGGTACCTGGCTTCCCGAACCACTCGCGGATGATAGCAGCGGTGCGCTTGCGGCGGATTTATCGGTTGCGCTGCTGATGACGCTCGAGCGCCTGTCGCCCCTGGAACGAGCTGCTTTCTTGCTGCACGACGTCTTCGATGTCGACTACGCGGAGGTGGCCGACACCCTCGACCGCTCCGAGGAGGCGTGTCGGCAGCTCGCTCTGCGGGCCCGGACACATGTGCGCGAGCAGCGCCCGCGCTTCGAAGCCAGTGAGCAGGAAAGCGAACGACTTGCCAGCGCATTCCACGCCGCGATGAGGGCGGGCGATCTGGCTGGGCTCACCGAGCTGCTGGCAGCGGACGCCGTCTTTTACTCCGACGGCGGGGGAAAGAAGGCAGCAGCCCTCAACCCGATCGTCGGTCGCGACAAGATCCTGCGCCTCCTGGCAGGGCTCGCTGCCAAGCGCAGCAACCTCACGGCCGACATGGTTGAGTGCACGCGGCTCAATGGGTTGCCCGCGTTCGTGTTGCGCGCGCCTGAAGGCGTCGAGACCTTGGCGCTCGGCGTCAATGGTCAAAAGATCGTCGCTCTCTACTCGATCAGAAACCCCGACAAGCTGCGACACCTCGAGCCGAGCTGAGCGACGCCTCCCGCGCCTCGAGCACTACTGTCGCGCTTCCGGCTCGAGCCGCAGACGAGCAGCCCTTTCACGCGCGCAGGGGTCTTGCCGGTAAAACGCCTGCAACACTTCGTAAAGCTCGGGATGCTCGGCTGCTAGCTCGCAGGGCTTGTCGAAGAAGTACTCCGTGGCCACGGCGAAGAACTCACCGACGTTGGTGCCTGCATAGGGGTCGAGCAGCGTGGGCAGGCCGGCTTCGAAGCGCGAACGCAGCGCTTCGTACTCGCGCGTGCACACCGCCACCCAGTGGTCGTACTCAGCGCTCGTGGCCACCGGAGGCACACCGTCGACGGCGCCATCGGCCATGTCGATCTTGTGGGCAAACTCGTGATAGACGACGTTGTGACCGTCGGCACGGCGTCCGCCGCGGCGCACCGCATCCCACGCCAGGATGACCGGCCCGCGCTGGTGTGCCTCGCCGATCAGCGGCACCACCGGATTGACGATCACGGGAGCTGCGAACATGGGCTCTTCGACGCGTCTGGGTATCACCGTGGATGGGTAAACCAGAATGGTTTCGACATTGCGATACAGGCGGTGATCGAGCCCCAGCAACAACAAACAAGCCTGACCCGCGATGGTCACTCGAATCTCGTCGTCGAGCTCGAGCCCGCCGCAGCCCTCCCAGTAGCGTTCGGCAATGAATACCTGAGTCAGCTCACGTAAGTGCCGTTGTTCGTCGCCATCGAGGTAGCTGAAATGAAGCAGATTCGTTTTGAGGATAGCGTTCCAGGCATCCGGGAACGGCGTTTCCAGCAGGCGCCGCCGCCGGCGATCTTCGAGCCACGAGAGGAACATCCCCTCAGCTGTAGCGCATCGC
>DASQDA010001052.1:0-1568 GCA_035634435.1 Polyangiaceae bacterium | reverse complement strand
ACGTCGCTCGCTCTTTATCTTGCGCTGCTGTCTGAAGTGGTAGTCGAACTGAGAATGCCTGAACAGGCTCGATGCATCATGCCCGCCTGGGACTACTTTGCCGCCGTTGCAGACGTTGCAGACTTGTGGGAGCTGCGCTACGCGCAGCTCGTGACGAGCGTTTCTCTGACCTAGTGGCGCGACTCGCTGCATTTGCAACTCGCCGGGCGTCCACTTGGGGCGTGCACAAGATCCGGCTCCGTACCAGTGGCGCAGTGGCTGCAGCGTTCAAAGACACGTGGGAGTGGGACGAGTTCGCTTCCCGGACGTACATCGAGCTGGTCGAGCGGGGAGGGAAGCTGTCGGAGGCCATGCAGGCATTCAGGCTCTCGCTCGGCCAATACCCTGGGGTACGAATGAACCACCTGCGTCGAACCCTCTGCTCGAGCGCGTGGTATCGCCACCCGCTGCCGACAAGCGGCGGGCAACGTCCTCCAACCCGAGGGTGTCGTTCTGCGGAGCACGCCCGGCCGCATCAACATCGCGAGACGCGCTCCTCGCGTGGAGCTCGAAGGACCGCATAACGACTGGTGTTAAGCTGCGTGGTCCTGAGGGAGCGCAGCGACCGAGGGCCTTGTCAGCTGCAACGTCCGAGTTGGACTGCGTCAGTCTGTTGGCGAAGCAAGCTGGGTTGATGAGCAATCGCGGCACCGCTCGCGTCCGGCGGCCAAACGCAGCATGTCGGTCGGTAGCATCGCTCACTCGTCCTATCCGGTCGTGTAAACGCAAGACGCCGTGTATAGACGCGTCGCCTCTCGTGGCGTCATGACGGGGGCGATCATAGCGGAGTCAGCTGGCCAGGGCGGCGAGTTCCCAGATTACCTTTGGGCGCTCGTAGCGGTCGATGGTCTGTTCTTCGAGGGCAACAATATGCCAGGCATCGGCGAAGAGTTTCAGCAACTCCGCACGGTCGAAGAACCGCTTGGTCGTATCCCCCACGCGAAAGTACCCGGGCTCAATCGAGGGGTGGCCGGTCGAGCCGTGATGGACGTCGCGCGTGGAGTTGACGCGACAAAGGAGCAGCCGATTGGGCGTGAGGCAGACTCGGAGATGCTCGACGATCTCGCGCGTGGTCTGCCAGTCAAAGTAGTGCAGGCTCAGGCTCGCCACGATCGCGCCGACCTGGCCCGCGTCGATCGGTAGCGGTGCGCGCAGATCGCTCTCGATGAAGGTGGCGCCCGGCACCGATTGGCGCGCTTCGGCGAGAGCTGCGAGGGAGCGGTCGATAGCCACGACGCGCAGCCCTGCAGCTTGAAGCACGGCCGTGTCGCGCCCTTTGCCGCAGCCCAGCTCGAGCACGCACCGATCGCCCGTATGCTCTCCCAACAGCGGCAGCCAGCGTTGGAGCCAAGCGTCGTCGGTATGGCGGCTCGGGAATGGCTCGGTCGTAATTGCCTCCGGTTTCACGGGACCAGATGATAGCGCCAAGCGAGACCGTCGTGGCCGCTGATCGTCCAAGACGTACGCGCCGCGGTGAGGATTCCGCTCACCCGACCGCCGCGACGAGGGCGAGCGTGGTACGGGCACAG
>DASQDA010001051.1:0-2708 GCA_035634435.1 Polyangiaceae bacterium | reverse complement strand
CGCGGAGCCATGCTGGGGCGAGCTACTTGCGTGCCCGCTTTGCGTATACGCTCCGGCAGTGACGCTCTTGCTTGGGCTTGCCGTCCTGGTGCTGCTCTGCATCCCGCTCGCGATCTCGCTTTCCCGGTCCAATGAGCTGTTCGTTTTCCGTGTCCAGCTGGGCGACGTAGAGCTGGTGCGCGGGCGCGTGCCCCCTGCTTTGCTGCAGGACCTCGAGGACATTTTCCGAGCAACTTCCGCCTCCGCCTGGGTTCGGGTCGTCGCCGAGCGGGGTCGGGCACGCGTGATCGTCGCAGAGCTCGATGAAGGCTTGGCGCAGCGGGTGCGCAATGTGGTGGGTCGTTTCCCCATCGCGCAGATTCGCGCCGGGCGCCGCCCTGCCAATCGCTTCCAGCGTCGCGCACGAGCCAGCGCCCGCGCCAAGCGTTGATCGGTTGCCGCCCGTTTGGGTGCTCTAGCGCGCCGGGCGCTGCGGCCGCCGCGTGCTCAGGCTGCGCAGCCCGAAAAGCGCCAGCAGGAGCATTGCAAACGCTGCGCCGGGAGACCGGCCTGGCGCGGCGCTGCAGCCCGCTGACGCTGACGAGCTGGCAGGCGCGCCGGCACTCACACCGCCAGTCGACGCAGAGGGCGCGCCACCGGCGCCCGTACCCGGAGCGCCGCCTGCTGGCGCACCCGGCACGCCGCCCGTCGCCGAAGCGCTACCGCCCGCAGGCGGCGTGGTGCTCGGCCCCGGCGTGTAGCTACCCGCTTCGCACTTGCCGAGCTCGCATCGCTGCCCCGCGGCACACAGGTCGCCCTCGTCTGTTTCGCCGTCACAATCATCGTCCAGCAGGTTGCATCTTTCGGCCGTGGGCAGGCTCGGCACGCAATCGTCGGGGTTGCACGTGAAGCTCTGCGCTCGGCAAAAGCCCACGCCACACTGCGGTCGAAGCCGCTCATCCACTCGACTGTTGCAGTTGTCGTCGAAGAGATTGCAGATCTCGGTGGCCCCCGGGTGCACCTTCGGATCCCGCGGCGAGCAGTCGCCAGGGTCCGCGGCGTAGCCGGGAATGTCGCCACAACCCATCATCGGCGTGCCGGTCTTCGCGGCGTAGTAGCCGTCCCGATCCTCGTCCGGCCACATCTCGACGATCACGGCGTTTTCATCCACCATGCCGTTGCAGTTGTCGTCCTTGCCGTTGCATTTCTCGACCGCGAGGGGGTTGATTGCCGCGTTGTTCTCGTTGCAATCTCCGACCTTGCTAGCGAATCCTTCGGGAGCCGCTGCGCTCATACAGCCGACCTTGGTCGGGTACTCTGCGCTGCCGAAGCCATCTTGATCGAAGTCGGTGTGGAAGATCTGAGGCGCGCAACCGAACGTGCCTTGAAATAGGCCGACGCCAGCCGCGTCGCCGCCGCTTCTACCGTCGCCGTTGCCGGCCAACGCGTACACGTCGAACTGCACGGCGCCCACCTGAGCCGGAGCCGTCCATCCGAAACGGAAGGTGACCACACCGCTCTGGGCCGCCTTGGGTGTGGAGTGCATGAGCGACTCGGGCGTCGTGAGCACCAGCCCCTCGCCGCTGATAGCGCGTAGCTGTCCGACTCCCGCGCCTGGCATGTACACGCCGGCAACGCTCGCGGTGCCCTCGCTGCGGCGGATGCGGATCGAGAACGTGACGTCGTCGCCAGGAGCGAAAACACTGGGTTCCGCGCTCACCTCGACCTGCGCGCCACTCACGCCGTGACAGCCCTCGCACCCTGCGGCGGCCAGGCCGCTCCTGCGAGCCTGGGTCGGAGCACTCCAGCCGCTCACGAACGCCAGCACCAGCAGCACGTGCGCGGGCTGCGCGAGCGACGAGCGCCGCGCGCGGTCACTTGTTGGCATCCGGAATTCCACGCGCGGTAGCATAGCTCGGCCCACTCGCGAGCACACCGGGCTCGCGCACTCGGCTGAGCTGCGCGGAAGTATGCAGCGCCCCTGTAGCTGCAGTGTTGCGAGCTCGCCGGCGGAGGTGAACCCTCACAAGGTCCAGCCAAGGCCGCCGCTGAGTAATACCCAAGGATTACCGATGCGGGAAAGCTCGTCCTGATCGGCGCGGACGCTGATGGCAGGCAGCAACGCGCCCGGCTCTGCGATCAGCAGGAAGGTCAAGCCGCCAGTCTGAAACGACGCCCGCGCTCGCAAAGTGAGCAACCCCACGGCTGCCGAGTCGCTGCGCGCGCGGTAGCCAGGGCCGGCTTCGGCGGTCTCTTGCACCCAGACAACGCCTCCCCCCGGACCTGCCGAGAGGGCCACCACGGACGAGCGCCAAAGCGACACCAGCAGGTGTCCTGTGAGCTGCCGAGTGTTGATCTCTACCGCACCGGCGTCGGTACTGAGCTCGAGCGGCAACAGGGACATGTTGACGCTCGTGTCGAGTGTCAGCGGGCGCGACAGCGGTACGGCCAGGCCAAAGCTTGCCGCGATCAGGGGAGCGGCCGTCCCCGAGCTGAAGAGGGGGCCCAGACCGAGCCACAGCGCAGATCTGGAGCGCGGCTCGGGCTGGACCCGCTTTCGCACCCTGGGTGCGGACGGAGCTTCCAGGGCCGGCTGGGGGAGCTGCCAGTCTCGCGTGCGCACGAGCTCGGTGACGCGCAAGGCGAGCGCTCCTTCGCCGACCGCACCCTGGGTGAGCGGCCCCTGCAGCTGCATCAGCTGTGAGTCGCGTTGCGCGTACACGTAGGCG
>DASQDA010001050.1:0-3285 GCA_035634435.1 Polyangiaceae bacterium | reverse complement strand
CAAGGACGCCATCAACGAAGCTTTCCGCGACAGGGTCGCCAACATGGAAGTTACGCACTACGTGCTCGGCACGGCGTTGGGGCCCCAAGCTTTACCCGAGATGGTGACGTATTTCCAGTCCATCATCGGCCTGGAGGCGCGCAAGCAGATCCTGGTAGCCGCCGAGCAGCTGCCCAAGCGCGTCTACGCATGTGTGGGCGGCGGTTCGAATGCGATGGGCATCTTCAGCGGATTCCTTGACGACCCGATGGTCGAGCTGGTCGGCGTCGAGGCGGGCGGCAAGGGGCTGGAGTCCACTCAGCATGCCGCGCGCCTGGCGGGCAAGGACGCCTCCGTCGGCATCGCGCAGGGCTACAAAACCTACTTCCTGCAAGACCGTGACGGTCAGATGAACGAGACGCACAGCGTCGCAGCGGGCCTCGACTACGTCGGGGTCTCGCCCATTTTGGCCCATTTCCACGCAACGGGCCGGGCACGTTTCGAGGTCGCAACCGACGAGGAGGTCATTGAGGCGCTGAAGCTCACCATCCGCAAAGAAGGCCTCATTCCCGCGCTGGAGTCCTCGCATGCGTTTGCGCGCGCGTTCGTCGAGGCCCCGCTGCTGTCGCAGAACGACGTGCTCTTGATCAACCAGTCGGGGCGCGGCGACAAAGACATTTTCACCATCGCCGACGCCTTCAAGGATCCCAAATGGGAAGCCTTCATTCAGAAGAAGGCGGAGAGCTACCGTGCTTGAGGCTTATCTCCGCGAGCGCCTGCAGAAGCAGGAAATCTTGCTGATGACTCACATCGTGATCGGCTATCCCGATTTCGACACCAGCTTGCGCCTGGTGGAGAGCATGGTCGAGGCGGGGGTGGATCTGATGGAGCTGCAGGTTCCGTTCTCGGAGCCGATGGCCGACGGCCCGGTGATCTTGCACGCGAACCAGGCCGCATTGAGCGGCGGCTCCACCGTCGAGCGTTGCTTCGAGCTGGCTGCCGAGGTCACGCGCCGCTTCCCCATCCCGTTCTTGTTCATGAGCTACTACAACGTGGTGTTCCGACAGGGCGTGCCCGCGTTCGTTGCGCGCATGAAGCAAACCGGGTTGCGCGGCGCGATCGTTCCGGACCTTCCCCCCGAAGAGGCTGGCGACTACCTGGGCGCGATGCGCGAGCAGGCGCTCGACCCCATCTTCATCTACTCACCCACCACGAAGCCCCAGCGCCTCGCAACGATTGCACGCCACGCCAGCGGGTTCGTCTACTGCGTGGCGCGCAAGGGCGTGACGGGCGCCAAGACGCAGTTCTCCGACGAGTTGACGAGCTACCTGCAGCGTGCACGTGCAGCGACCTCGCTGCCGCTGGCCGTGGGCTTCGGAGTGAAACACCCGAGCGACGTCGACTTTTTGCGAGGCAAGGCCGACATCGCCGTTGTGGGCAGCGAGACCTTGCGCGTGCTCGACGAACAAGGCGTCGCCGCGGTGCTCCCGTTCCTGACAAACCTGCGCGGCGAAGCGCGCGCTTGACCTCGCCACGACCCGTCGAGACTGGCCTGTGTCGGCGAGGAGAACGTCGATCATCGAGGCGAGGGTTCAACCCGGTTGGCTAGCGCCTCCCAAGGCACAGCGCTGTGAGGCGTCGTCGCCGGCTTGCGAACCATCACGCCGCGTTCAGTTGGCCTGCCGCAGCAGCGCTTCTGCCGAACGTCGCAGCTCCTCGGGCAGCTCGTCCCGCACCAGCAGCACGTAGGCGGTGCCGCTCTCGTCGGCGACCGACACGCGGGCGGCCACCTCGGCGTCTGCGTTTCGCACGACGAGGTCGCGGAACACCGCGACTTCGTCGGGATCGGTGATCTCCAGGCCGCTGCTCGCCACCAGCGCTCCGTCGCTCAATAGAATGCGGCTGATGTTCCACTCCAGGGGCCAGGGAAACAGCGTCTGCTCGGGAATTCCAAGGGAGTCGGCGGGCAGCGCCACGACGCGAACGCTGGGCGTTACCCCGGTCGGCGCCTTCTCGCTGAAGAGCTGGATCTGGCCGGCACTGCGGCTGATGGCGGCCTCGAGGCCCGACGGTGCCGTGGGCCCGCAGCCGCACGTGCACTGCACGGGTGCGCCGGGAGCCTGTACCGTGGTGAATCCCGCATCGGGGCAGCTCTCCGTATCTCGAAAACGGCTCCAGGTCTGAAGCGAGCTCCAGCTGACGTCCTGCGACAGCGCTTCGGCCTCCTGCGCAGTGAGTTGCCCGATACGGACGGAGCCGTCGCCGCCAGCCCCTACGTAGAACTCGCAGCTCCCCGCCACGAACAGGAAGCGCCCGTAAGGCCGCAGAAACACCGTTTCAGAAGCGACGAAGCCGCCACTTTGGTGAACCGCAAGGCGCACGTCCGAGCTCCCGTCGCACAGGGGGCCGAGCGGCGGACCGGAGCCTCGCGGGTTACAGAAGGAACCGGAGAGCGCCACCGGCGGCCCGGCGCAGTTGCACGTGCCATCCGCCCCGTACGAGCAGAAGCTGGTGTTGCGAAGAGAAGCGGTAAGGCAGAGATCGCCTGCACAGTCCGCATTGCTCTCGCAGTCCACTCTCGCGCATCCGTCGCTGTCGTATTGCGGACCGCCGCAGCCTATCTGGGCACACGTGTCCCCCCGGCTGCAGAGCGACGGAGGCCCGAGCTCGCAGCTAGCGAAGTCACAGGAGCGCGTTATGCGCTGGCTCTCGGCGCTGCTGCAGCTCTCCCAGTCGTCGCCCGCGAGCTCTCCGCTCGGCAGGATCCAGAGCGATGCGTCGGAGCGTCGGCGTCGGCACTCGGAGCTCGATGCTAGCTCGCCGCAGGCGCAGGCGACTTCACTCGGCGCGCCGACGTCGACGCAACCCCGCGCAGTGTCCTCCGGATAGCCAGCAACGGCGCTGCACCCGGCGGGGCAGGGACGCGTCACCGGGGGCAGCGGCTCCCCCGTGCGGCACTGGCCCTGCTCACAGCGATGCTGCGCGCTTATCGAGGCACACGGCGCGTCGCTCGTGCAAGCCACATCGCAGCTGGTCTGCGTGGCGCCACATGCCGCGGGAGAGGTCACGCACTCGGCGCCGCTTGCGCGCTGCGAGCAGGCGTCCGCGTCGGAGCAGCGCTCGGTGCACACGCCGCACACACACTCGAGGCCGCTCGCGCAGGAGTCCGTGCAGTAGCGAAGAAAGTGCGTCTCGCCGCTGCCTTCCCGGACCTTGCCGCAGGACTGCGCCAGCAGAGCCAGCAGGGCGCAGATCGAAAGCAGCAGCGCGACCCCGCTGCGCGTGAGCTCATTCCTCATCCTTGCC
>DASQDA010001049.1:0-1696 GCA_035634435.1 Polyangiaceae bacterium | reverse complement strand
CAAGTGCTCCGCCTCGCTCGCAATCTGACTGACTTTGATGTCGGTCCCTGCAATCACAGGCCGCGCCGGAGAGTCGTCGATATGCGAGGAGAGAGAGCGTGCTGCGTCCATGGAAGCCGGCACCCGCTTTTCTGCGGCGGTGTGCACGTAGAAGGTAACACCCCCCGCCGCGGCTGGCGAGGGAACGTCTTGAATTCAGCGAGGTGTTGTTACCCGGTTGCATCGCCCCCGAGTCACTTCGCCCGTTCGCAACAGGAGTGCCATGCCTGAGGCAACCCTACAAAGAGCCGCAGCACGCCGACGCCTCGCCTTGGCCCTGGAAGTGGAGAGTCCCTTCCCCTGGCAGCTCGCGCTGCTGGACCGAGTCCTCAACGGCGAGGCGACCAGCGCCATCGATGTGCCCACAGGGCTAGGAAAGACGGCCGTAATGGCGATCTGGCTCGTGGCGCGAGCGGCCGGAGCGGCGTTGCCTCGACGGCTCGTGTACGTCGTCGATCGACGAGCGGTGGTCGACCAGGCATCCCAGGTTGCGGTGAACCTGAGAGCACTGGTCGAGCGGGATGCTTCCTTCAAGGATGCTCTTGGGCTCGAGGGTCCGCTGCCGATCTCGACGCTGCGCGGCAAGCACCTCGACAACCGAGAGTGGCTCGCGAACCCCAGCTTGCCGGCGCTCGTGCTCGGCACCGTAGACATGGTCGGGTCACGGCTTTTGTTCGGTGGCTACGGCATTTCTCAAAAGATGCGCCCCTATCATGCGGGGCTCCTAGGCGCCGATTCACTGATCGTTCTCGACGAAGCGCATCTCGTGCCGCCTTTCGAACGGCTCATTGAAGCGCTATCGTCGGGTATTGACGCGAAGGGTTGCTCGCTTCGCGCAGAGGAAGAGTTGCAAGGGCTGGTTCCGCCCGTGCGCTTCCTATCCCTTTCTGCAACGGGTCGGGGGCGACGCGATGCTCTGCGTTTGAGCGACGAGGATCGGGCACATCCGACCGTAGCGCGCCGCTTGACCGCCATCAAACGCGTGATTGTCCACGGCGAGGTCGGCGCGCGTGACCTACCAGAGAGACTCGCGGAGGAGGCGTGGACATTGTCGGCCGAGGGGGCACTGCCCATCCGGTGCATCATTTTCTGCAACGGCCGCGATGATGCAGCCAAGGTGAGAGCGGCGCTCGATTCTCGCTGCAAAAAGTCTGACGTGGTCAGTATCGACACCGAGCTGTTCGTCGGCGGCAGGCGGCTCTTCGAGCGCGAAGCTGCTGCTCACTGGCTGAAGCAACGGGGGTTTCTGGCGGGCGCCTCGGGGCGGCCGGAGCGCGCCACGTTCGTGATAGCGACCTCGGCCGGCGAGGTTGGCGTCGACCTCGACGCGGACCACATGGTGTCCGATTTAGTCGCTTGGGAACGCATGGTTCAGCGCCTGGGACGCGTGAATCGACGCGGCGAAGGTCGCGCCACGGTGATGGTAGTCCCTGCCCTGGCCGAGGACGAGAAGATCCAGGCAAGACTGACGGCAACCCGGTTGGTCCTCGAGCAGCTGCCGCGGCTGGACGGCGAGGCACGGGACGGGAGCCCGGGCGCGCTGACCGATCTCAAGGCACGCGCTGAACGGGATGCCGCGCTAACCGAGCTGATCGAAAGCGCGTCGACTCCTGAAGTGCTTCACCCGCCTTTGCCGCGAGCCACGATCGAGGCGTGG
>DASQDA010001048.1:0-2093 GCA_035634435.1 Polyangiaceae bacterium | reverse complement strand
GCGACACGTACGCGGCCATGTCGGACTCGTGGGTCACCATGGCAATGGTGATGCCGCGGTCCTGATTGAGCCTCACCAGAAGCTCCATGATCTCCACCTTGCGCGCCGAGTCCAGGTTACCCGTGGGCTCGTCGGCGAGCAGGAGCGACGGCTCGCGCACCAGCGCGCGGGCGATAGCGACGCGCTGCTGCTGGCCACCGGACAGCTCGGCAGGCGTGTGCCTGCCACGGTCCGCCAGGCCGACGGCATGCAACGCGGCCAGCGCCCGCTCGCGGCGCTCCTTGCGCGGCGTGCGTCGGTAGACCAGCGGCAGCTCGACGTTCTCCAGAGCGCTGGTGCGCGAGAGCAAGTTGAACCCCTGAAAGACGAAGCCGATGTAGTTGCGGCGCAGGAGCGCACGCTGATCGGCGTCGAGGCTGCCCACGTCGACGCCCCGGAACGCGTAGCGGCCCTGCGTTGGAAGGTCGAGGCAGCCAATGATGTTCATCGCCGTCGACTTGCCCGAACCGCTGGCGCCCATAATCGCCACGAACTCACCGGGGCGAATCAAGAAGTCGACGCCATCGAGGGCTCGCACCTCCGTCTCGCCCTCGCCATAAATTTTGAAGATGCTCGAGAAAGCGACGACTGGATAGGCGGACGCCGGTGCGGAGAGCGCGTTGCTCACTCTTTGCCCTCCACCACGTCAACGACGACCTGCGAGCCTGCGCGCAGCTGGGGCGATCTCACCTCCGTGCGCCGGCCGTCGCTGGCGCCTAGCTCGACCACCAGCCGCTGAGGGCGGCCCTCGCGCAGCACGTACACGGAGTCATTCGCACCCCGTGGTGGCGCTCCATTGGCGTTTCCGCTGGGACGCTGGCGGCGATAGGGGTTGGGACCCAGACCGGGCATCGGGATGCCACCGCCGCGAGGCGGCGCTGCAGCCGACGCGTCCCCCGCTGCAGGAGGTTGGAAGCGCAAGGCCGCGTTCGGCACCGTGAGCACGTTCTTGCTTTCGGACGTGACGATGGTCGCGGTGGCCGTCATGCCGGGGCGCAACAGTCGCTCCTGATTGTTCACGCTCAACAGCGCCTCGTACGTGATGACCGTCGTCTCGGCCTTCGGCAGGTTGTTCAGCCGCAACACCTTGGAGGCGAACTGCCGCTTCGGGTAAGCGTCGACGACGAAGTTTGCCAGCAGACCGTCACGCACCTTTCCCACGTCCGCTTCGTCGACGTCGACCTTGAGCTGCATCTGGGTCAGGTCGCGCGCCAAGGTGAACAGCACCGGAGTCTGGAAGCCGGCGGTGATCGTCTGCCCGAGTTCCACCGAGCGGGCCAGGACGATGCCGTCGATCGGCGACAGCACGCGTGCCTTGCCCAGATTGGTCCTGGCCGCCTTCAGGCTGGCCTGGGCGACCGTGACCTGGGCGGCGGCCGTGGACACGCTGGCGTTGGCGCGAGCGAGGGCCGCTTCCGCCGCCTCCAGATCCTGATTGGAGATCAGACCGCGCTGGTGCAACTCGCGCGATCGCGCGGCCTTCAGCTCCGCCTCCTGCACCGTGGCCTTGGCATTGCGCTGCGAGGCTTGCGCGCTCAGGGTCTGTGCCTGAGCCTCTTCGACGCGCGCGTTGAGCTGCTCGGGATCGATTTCTACGAGCACCTGGCCTTGTCGCACCGGATCGTTGATGTCGGCGTGCACCTGGATCACGCGCCCGCTCACCTCGCCGCCGACCTCCACGGAATCGAGCGGGCTCAAGGTACCGGTAGCGGTGACCGTCTCGCGGAGATCTGCGATCTCCGCTGATGCAGTGACCCAGCGCTGCGCGAGGTTCGGATCGCGACGGCTACGCCAGGCGAGCAGCGCAGCTACCAGCAGCCCCAACACGAGCAGGACGGCCGCGCGCACGAGCCAGCGTCGACGGCCACGCGATCGTCCCACGCCCAGTGTCTGCAGGACCTCGGCGTCTCCCTTGGTATCGATTGCTTCCACGGTCACGAGCCATTCTGGTGCCGATTGCGAGGCTTGCGTAGCCCCGAGCTCCCGAAAGCTGCCGGCCCACGTGCGACCCGAGCAAACCCGCGGCGTTTTCCGTTTTACGCGCTCGGTTCGGA
>DASQDA010001047.1:0-7067 GCA_035634435.1 Polyangiaceae bacterium | reverse complement strand
GTCGTCCGCATCGTCGTCGTCGTCCGCATCGTCGTCGTCGTCCGCATCGTCGTCGTCGTCCGCATCGTCGTCGTCGTCGTCGTCGTCCGCGTCGTCATCGTCCGCGTCGCCATCATCCGCGTGGGCGGCGTCCGCGTCGTCCGCGCCGTCGGCGGCTTCGACGACCGCGTCGATCTCGGTAGCACGGTCCTCAGCGTCCTCGGGAGCGAGCTCGCTGCTCGCCTCGTCACTCTCTTCCATAGCCGCGGCGGACGGGCGCTGCTCGTCCTCTGCGATGGCAGCGTCGGCCTGCCGACTCTCGCTGGCTGACCGCGTTGCCTCCTGTGTGTCAGCTTGTTGCTCGAACCCAGCTTCTGGAGCCGCTTCGCCCGTTTCCTCCTCGAACTCGCGGCGCGAGTCGTCGGTGAGCTCCGTGAACTCGCGCAGCGTGGGCAAATCTCGCAAGCTCTTCAGAGTGAACGCATCGAGGAACGTGTTGGTCGTCCCGTAGAGCATGGGTCGACCCGGCTCGTCCTTCTTACCGAGGATGCGGACCAGGTCGCGGTCGAGGAGGCCCTTCAGAACTGGACCAGAGTCCACCCCACGAATGTCATCAATCTCGGGCCGCGTGATCGGCTGCCGATAGGCGACGATGGCCAGCGTCTCGATCTGCGCGCGCGACAGGCGCACCGGCCGCTGCTGCAAGAAGCTGCGCACGTAAGCCGAATAAGCCGGGTTCGTTCGGAAGACGTAGCCGCCCGCGACCTCCTCGACGCGCACTCCTCGCTCGCGGTTCTCGGCGATCAGCGTGGCTACCAGCTCCGAAGCGCGCTTCTTGTCGATCTTGGCGGCGCGAGCGAGATCCTTCAGCTCCAGCGGGTGGTCCGACACGAAAAGGATCGCTTCCACCAATCCTTTCAGGAACGTCGTCGTATCTTCGACCGCGGATTCGTCAGAGCTCTCAGCGTCGGAGACGATCGGCTCGACTAGCTCGCCCGTGGCGTCCTCGTCGCTGAGCACGGCGCCCAGATCAGCGAGGGCTTCCGCCGCTTCGGAAAGCTCCTGTGCCGGCTTGGAAAGCTCCTCCTCCTGGCCAGAGTGCGGCCCGTCCACCGGGAGGGCGTCCTGCACGTGCGTAGCCTCGGCGTGCTCGGCAAGCTCGTCCGCATCGTCGCCGTCGAGCTGAAGCAGAACCCCGGCGTCGGCGGCGACCTCGGCCTCATCCTCCTCACCCTCGGGAGCCTCGTGCTGCGCCCTGGCGCCAGCTGGCTCTTCCGCCTCGTCGGCCGCTGCGGGCGGGGCCGCGTGTGAGCTCTGCGCTGGTTCGGGAACGTTGCCCCTTGCTGGACCCGCTTTACGTTTTCTGGTCGCCATCGGTCATCACTTCGTCGGGGCCTGCGTCGTCGCTCCGCTCGGAGCTCGGAATTTCGTCAGACTGGTCACCAAGCTCGGCTGCCACGTCGTGAGCGTCGCCCGACTCGGCGTCGGCTCGCGCTTCCGAACCGTCACTGACGGCCAGCTCGACGTAGATCATCTCGAGCGGCCCATCTTGAAAGAGGCGCGTCAGGCGCAACCGGGTCATCTCGAGCAGCGCCAGGAACGTGATGATCAGGTCGGCTCGCGACCGCTGCTCGGCAAACAGCTGATCGAATGTCATTCGCTGCTCGGCCCGCAGCACGTCGCAGAGCTCATTGATGCGATCGCTGATGGAAAATCGCTCGAAGTCGATCTCGTGATCGACCACCGTCTTCGCGCGCGCGAGGACATTCTGAAAGGCGTCGAGCAGCTTGAAGAGACTCAGCCCGCCCAAAGCTGCCGGCCCGTCAGCTTGCGGCGCCGGAATCCCTCGGCGAAACACGTCACGGCCCAGCAGGTCATGATTCGAGAGCTGCTCGGCAGCGTGTTTGTACTTCTGGTACTCGAGCAGCCGCCGCACCAGCTCGGCACGCGGGTCGGCTTCGTCTTCGTCGTCCTCGTCTTGGCCGGCCGGCGGAGTTGGCAACAGCGTCTTCGATTTGATGTGAGCGAGCGTCGCGGCCATGACCAGGTATTCGCTCGCTATATCGATGTTGAGCTCCTGCATCAGCACGATGTACTCGACGTACTTTTGCGCGATGAAGGCGATGGGGATGTCGCGGACGTCGAGCTCGTGCTCCTCGATCAGGTGGAGCAACAGGTCGAGGGGCCCCTCGAACGTCGGAAGCTCCACCCGATAACCACCTCCGGACGCCCTCTCCGCCGGAGCGTCAGCGCTGGGCTGCGACTCTCCGGTCGGTTCGGGCAGCGGGACGTCGGCCATGCGAGGGGTCCGGAGCCTATCCGCGGGCCAAGCTTTCGCAAACAGGTTTTCACCCTCGACCCGCGTGGCCGGCCGCCACCGAAGCACTCGTGCTAGCGTGCCGCGTCATGGCAGGGCACGTGTCCGGCGGAGACGATCCGCACTTGGGGCTCGTGCTCGGCGGGCAATTCCGTCTCGATGCGCTGGTCGGAACGGGGTCGATGGCGCGTGTGTATCGAGCACGGCAGCTGCCCGTCGCCCGCGACGTCGCCGTCAAGGTGCTGCGACGGGAGCTCCTGAGCGATAACGAAGGCGTGGCCCGCTTTCGTCGCGAGGCACGCATCGCCGCCTGTGTGGCGCATCCAAACGTGGTGGTGGTGCACGCAGTCGGCGAGTTGCCCGGCGACGCGGAGCGCTCGGGAGCGGAACCCTACACCGTGCTCGAGCTGCTCGAGGGACCCTCCCTTGCGGCAGCCCTCACCGCGAGCGGTGGTGTGTTTTCACTCGGAAGATCGCTGCATGTGACGCTCGCGCTGTGTGACGCGCTCGGTGAGGCGCACGCCCGCGGCATCGTTCACCGCGACATCAAGCCAGACAACGTGATGCTGGTTCGCCGCGGGGAGGACGACGACTTCGTCAAGGTTCTGGACTTTGGCCTCGCCCGTGTACCCGAGGAACAGACGGATATTCGCACACGCGCCGGCGCCATCCTTGGCACCCCCCGTTACGTGTCGCCCGAAGGCGCTCAGGGACTGGCGATCTCGCCGGCGGCTGACTGCTACTCCTTGTGCACCGTGCTGTATGAATGCCTGGCTGGTCGAACCCCCTTCGAGGCCGAGAGCGCGCTCGCCATTCTGGTTCAACACGCAACGGCCATTGCTCCGGACCTCCGCGAGCTGGAGCACGCACGCAGCGTGCCGGACCCGATCTGCGATGTCATCATGGCCAACCTCGCCAAGGAGCCGGAGCGGCGGGCGCCGCACGCCCGAGCTTTGGGCCATGCATTGGTAGACGCGGCTCGGCGCGCCGGGATGAGCGAGGTCGGTCTACGGTCGACGCTTCTTGGAACCCTCAGCAACGGCTCCGTGCCCGAGCCGCTTGCGACGGTCGGCTCTGCCGCGACCGTTCGCGCCCGGATATCGTCGAAGGCGCAGGCGGCCGGTGTGAGCCCTGCGCGGAGCGCCGACACTCAGGAGCACCCCGCCAGCCCGCGCGATGTTTCCTTTCTGCCGCTGGAGCCGGTGTCGCCCACAGGGCGCGCTGCCGCACGGTCCGCAGCTCCCCCGGCTCTGCTAGTTACCTCGCGCAGCGAAAGCACTACGTGGCTCCTGGCCCGCCGCCTGATAATCTTCGTCCTGTGTTTTCTACTCGGAGCAGCGGCAGCGCTAGGCATCGCTTCCGGATTGGGCGCATTCGCGCACTACCGAGGTCAGAGCTCTAAATGACGCCGCTGCTCCGCGTCGTTCCGTTGACCCTCCTGCCGCTGCTCGGCGCGGGCAATGCTGCCGCCCAGGCGCCGCTCGATCCCGCCGAGGTGAAGCCCGAAGTTGGCTTTGCTGCGCTCGATCGCGCCACTGGCATGGCCGAGTTTGGCTTCGGCTGGCTCACGCTTCCCGGAGCGGAGGTCTGTGTCGAACGCGCGGCAGGCTGCAGCGAGGGCGACACGAGCTTCGAGATTGACGCCTGGCAGCTCATCCGGAGCAGCCGGCGGCTGGCCCTGGGCGCTGGCATCTTGCTGGCGCTGATTCCAACCACGGATGCGCCCAGCGACCCGGCAGGCATCGAGCGCGACCACAGCCGCCGCTATTTGACTATCGAAGGCACGCTGCGGTACTACCCGTATGTGGGCGAGCGGGTGGAATGGTGGGCAGGCGTGACCGGCGGCCTGGTGGTCGTGAGCGATCAGTTCACGGTCTCCGAGGCGGGTGATGAGCGGGCGCTTCTGGGTCCACGCGGCACCACCATTCGCACCGAAGGCGGCAGCATTGGCGTTGCAGGCGGGCCCGTGCTCGCGCTCACCCAGTACTGGACGGCGGGTGCCACCCTCCGTTACGCAAATTGGTTTCTGCCGGACACGCCCGCGACCGACACGCTGGGGAGCCAGGCCTCATTGACGGGGCGCAACACGCTGTTCTCGTTGGGCCTCAACATCGCGTTCCGGATGCCACTCTGAGGAGGCGTTCAGCGCGCGCTCAGCAAGGCCAGCAGCGCGACGATGCGATCGAGCACCAGAGCAGCGATGCCCAGTAGAGCGATGCCGCGAAGGGGCGAGAGCAAGCTGCTCACGTGCGCGGGTACGGCCGCGCGGGCCACGAGCGCTTCAGCGACGCTGATGACGATGGCCGCCACCAGGAGCGGCGCCGCCGCGGCGATGGCGATGCCGATTGCCGCTGCGATTTGAGCAGCGATGGCGGCCACGGGCTCGGCTGCGAGTGGTCGCGTGAGGTGGGCGATGAGCTGCGAGGCGCCGCCGGACTCCAGGAACGCGATCGCCACCAGAAGACCGAGCAAGGCTCCCAAGGGGCTGGCGCCGCCCGCGAAAACGGGCAGTGACGCGTTCTCTCGCGCGCCGCGCAGGTCGTCGATCACGCCTCCCGCCATCAGAGCGGTGTAGACGAGCAGGGCTGCCCCGATGGCCGGTGGAGTGCCGATGGCCACCTCACGAGCGAGCTGCAACGGGAAGGGCGTGGAGCCGAGCGCTGCTGGCCTCAGGGCCGGGGCCATGGCAACGCCGAGCGCCAATCCCAGGCCCCCGCGGGCGGCCAGCGGCAGGGCGCTTCCTCCGAACGCCGGCACCAGCAGAAGGCTCGGAGAAACCCGGGCCCATCCCAGCAAAATGGCGGCCCAATCCGCCGCAAATTGCGGAAATGCAGCCGTGAGAGCCTGGGTGAGATCCGAAAGAGGCATGCGCGACGACGTCGGCGCGATTGACGAGGCGGCAGCGGCCGCGATAACGGTTTCGCGCGCCAGGCAAAGCACCAATGAGCCTCGATCCTTCCACAGTCGGCTTCCAGACGGAACCGTTCGTCTTCGAGTACGACTTTCAACGCACCGTTCTGTACGCGCTGGGCGTCGGGGCAACGCGCGACGAGCTCGACTTCCTTTACGAGGGACGGGGTCCGCGCGTGCTCCCCTCGTTCGCCGTGGTGCCTGCCTACGCCGCAGCGACCGCGCTTTTCGAACGCACCGGGTGCGACCTGACGCGTCTGCGTCATAGCGCTCAGAGCGTGCGCCTGCAGCGCCCCATCCCAGCCGCGGGGAAGCTCGAGACCGTGGGCATCGTGCAAGGGGTGTACGATATGAAGCGCTTCGCTCAGGTGGTGCTGCAAACCCGCACGAGCGTGCGCGGGGAGCTGCTGTTCGAGACCGAATGGCAACTCCTGGTGCGAGACGCGGGTGGGTTTGGCGGCGCACGGCCCCCCAAGAGCGAGGTGCATCGCGTGCCCGAAGGGGCGACGCCAGCCTTCGAGGCGGCGCTCGGCACCTCGCCCGAGCAAGCGCTCCTGTATCGACTATCAGGCGATCTGAACCCCTTGCACGCCGATCCCGCATTCGCCGCCTTGGCGGGCTTCGATGCTCCAATCCTCCACGGCTTGTGCACGTTCGGCATCGCGACTCGCGCCCTGGTGCGTCATCTGGGCGGTGACGAGCGACGGATTCGCGCTATCGGCGGCCAGTTCCGCAAACCGGTATGGCCCGGCGAAACGATCCGCACACAGGGTTATGCGACAACCCCTGGTCGCTTTACGTTTGAAGCATTCGCGGCGGAACGCCCCGACCCCGTGATCACGAACGGTTGGGCAGAAGTAACGTCTTGAAAGAAGGAGTCCGAGCGATGTCCGACGACGAATCCAAAAAGGTTCATTCTGAGCCGCCGCCCACCGATGAGATCGATAGCGAGTGGGGAGCCACGCCCCCTCCCCCGACGGCGGGCGGCAAGCCGACCACGAACGCGGAAACTGGCACTTCTCCCACCGCATCAGCGCCGCTGACCACGCCTCCGGCTGCGGTTCCGGCCGATCTGGACGAGGACGACGACGAGGACGAGGACGACGACGACGAGGACGACGACGAGGGCGAGGACGACGACGAGGACGACGAGGACGACGATCGGGTGCGTCCAGCACGAACCGCGTCGCATGCAGACGCAAGCCCGGGAGTAACTCATACGCATGGCGACTGGCTCCCTGATTGGGCGCCCTGGGCAGTGCTCGGCGGGCTGATCGTGCTCGGGATCGCCGGCGGGCTCGGCGCCGTCACAATGCCGACTTCTGCCAAGCGGCAGCCAAGCGCCGAAGCCGCTACCGAGACGGCTCCGGCAGCAAACGCAGCAGCGCCCGCTCGCGCCGCGGCAACGGCAGGAGCCGAAGCGGAGGAACCGAGCGTCGCCGCCAGCCACCTGCTCGTCGCGTACGCGGGCTCGATGCGAGCTGATTCGAACATCCAGCGCACCAAAGAGCAGGCCAAGCAGCGCGCTGAAGAGGCGCTGGCCAAGGCAAAGAAGGGCACGCCCTTCGAAAAGGTCGTGGCCGAGTACTCCGACGAGCCCGGTGCCGCCGCGCGCGGCGGCAAGCTAGGAACGTTCAAGCGCCGTCAGATGGTGCGGCCCTTTGCGGACGCCGCCTTCGCGCTCAAGCCCGGCGAGCTGTCGTCCGTCGTCGAAACCCCGTTTGGTTATCACGTCATTCTGCGGACCCAGTGAAGTACCTCTTACCCCTCGTCCTGACGCTGCAAAGCTGCGTGGTCACCACCCTGGAAGGTCCCGGAGAGCCCCCGCGGGTTGCACCACGGCCCGGTCGCGCGGCGCGCG